>JAEZDX010000136.1 GCA_023417975.1 Bacillota bacterium | reverse complement strand
CCCTTTTGTGTAATAGCATGAATCAAAATAGGTCCATCATCCATTTTTTTTGCCAAAGACATAACTTTACTTAACTCCTTAATATTATGTCCATCAATTGGTCCCAAATATTTAATTCCCATGTCTTCAAAGAACATTCCCGGTACAATAATCTGCTTTATACTGCCCTTTATTTTATTAATTCCATCTACTACACCTTTTCCCAAGGAGCTTTTAAGCATGGTGGAATTGAACTCATTCTTAAACTTATTATAGCTAGGATCCAATCTCATCTTACTTAAATAGGTGGAAAGTCCACCTACGTTTTTTGCAATAGACATTTGATTATCATTTAAAACTATTATTATCTTTGTTTTTCTGTAAGCAGCATCATTTAAAGCTTCTAAGGCCATACCGCCTGTCAGAGCTCCATCTCCTATTACAGCAACAACATTATGCTTTTCCCCCTTTAAATCCCTTACAATAGCCATACCTAATGCAGCTGAGATTGATGTGCTGCTATGACCTGTTTTAAACATATCATAGCTGCTTTCATCGGGCTTAGGGAAACCACTGATACCTTTATATTTTCTCAAAGTATCAAATTCATCTTTTCTTCCCGTAAGTATTTTATGAACGTAGGCTTGATGTCCCACATCCCAAATTAACCTGTCATTAGTAAAATTAAACACGTTATATAAACTTATTGTAAGCTCAACAACGCCTAGATTTGAGGCCAAATGCCCTCCGGTCTTAGATACCTTATCAATCAAAAAAGCTCTGATTTCATTGCTTAGGGTTTTCAACTCTTCCAATGTCATTTTTTGAATATCCGCAGGTTCATCAAAGCTGTTAAGTATTTTATACATCATAAGATCTTCCTTTTCGTTCCTGATTTAATACTCTCTCATAAGAAGATAATTTGTAAGGTCTTGCAGATGAGAAGTATTTGAATTTAATCCTTTTAACAGTTCTATACATTCTTCAGTCAAGCTGCCGCAAATGCTTTTACAGCTCTCCAATCCGTAAACCGAAACATATGTTGTTTTGTTATTTTCAACATCACTGTTTGTCTTCTTACCTAAAACAGATGTTTCTCCTATTACATCAAGAATATCATCTTTAATCTGAAATGCCACTCCCAGCTTCTCTCCATACAGTTCCAATGCTTTCAAATCTTTCTCTGGTGCTTCTCCAAGTACTGCACCGGCCAAAATTGCTGCTTTTATTAGAGCACCGGTTTTCTTACTGTGCATATACTTAAGCTGTTCCAGCTCTATTTTCTTATCTTCACTTAAAATATCAACCACTTGTCCTCCAATCATACCTTCTACGCTGCTGGCATCAAGTATGATTTTTGCAGCCTTTAACGCCACATTTCCTTTTTCTATGGAGTAATCCATTAAAACATTAGCAGCTTCATTCAGCAATCCGTCTCCGGCTAAAACTGCAATGGCATCGCCATACACTTTATGACAAGTAGGTTTTCCTCTTCTTAAATCGTCATTATCCATGCACGGCAAGTCATCATGTATTAATGAATAAGTATGTATCATTTCCATAGCACATGCAGGCATCATGACTTCATTATAATCTTTTTTATAAAGATTATAGCATAATATAAGCAATATGGGGCGTATTCTTTTGCCTCCCACAGATAAACTATAACTCATAGCTTCATATATAACTTTATTATAGCTGCCTTTATTCTCAAAATACTCCACCAGTTTTAAATCTATATTTTTCTTTAACTCATCAAATACTCTCATTTTTCTTCATCCTCAAAATCTACTTCAACTCCGTTATTAAGAAGTTTTATTCTTCCTTCAGCTTCATTAAGAAGCTTATAGAGAACATTACAAGTCTTTATTCCGTCTTCGTAATACTTAATAGACTCGTCAAGGGACAGTTCTCCTTTTTCCATCCTATCAATTATATCTTCCAGCTTCGCTGTTAAATCCTCATAGCTTTCTTTCTTTTTAACCATAGTTATTCTCCTTTAAAACTTACATTAGCCTCTGCCCTGCCATCCTTTAAAGTAATAATTATGCTTCTCTGTTCCTTTAAGCTGTCAATGCTGCTAATAACATTGCTGCTTCTATCCTGTATAATTGAATATCCTTTATTTAACACATTTAAAGGATTGTGCGCATTTAAAACCGCATTCAGTGCTGCAAGCTGCTGCTTTTTAATACTTATGGCCATATCCATATTGTGATTTAATTGATTTTTCAAATTATCTATATAGTTATACACGTTTACAATGTAATTTGTCGGATTATTTAGCTCCATAATATTTTTTAATCTATCAACCCTATTCTTTTTATCATTGATTTCACTTTCCATGAACCCTCTAAGTCTTAGTGCTGCAGTATCAAGCCTTGTATTAAGCTCATTGAGAGATGGAACGGCAATTTCCGCAGCAGCAGATGGAGTAGGTGCTCTCCTGTCACTTACAAAATCAATTATGGTAAAATCCGTCTCATGACCCACACCTGAAATAACAGTTTTTTTTGATTTATATACCTCATAAGCCAAAGCCTCATCATTGAAGCTCCAAAGCTCTTCAATGGAACCGCCGCCTCTGGCTATAATGATAACATCTATATCATCCAAACTGTTTAAATACCGAATTCCCTTTATTATTTCCTCACAGGCAGACTGTCCTTGAACTAAAGACGGATATATAAGTATATCTATATTTCTATTTCTTCTTTTTGATACATTTATAATATCACGTACTGCGGCTCCGGTTGGTGAAGTAATTACTCCGATTCTTTTTGGGTAATCCGGAATAGGTCTTTTATGTTCAATATCAAACAAGCCTTCCTTCTCCAGTCTTTCCTTTAGCTTAATAAAATCAGCATACAGCTCACCTATTCCCGATTTAATCATCTTGGAACAATAAAGCTGGTAGCTGCCTTCCTTTACATACACGGACACTCTTCCGGTTATTTCAACATTAGTACCGTTCTCAGGCACAAAGTTCAAACCTACTGCATCACCTCGGAACATAACTGCATTTATTTTACCGCTTTCATCCTTGAGGGAAAAATATATATGTCCGCTATCGTGTATTTTCAAGTTTGATATTTCACCCTTAACATGTATATTGCTTAATATGAAATCATTATCCAATGACTTTTTTATATAAGTGTTTAAAGCTGTAACAGTTAATACTTTAATATACATTTCTTAAATACGCCTCGCAGACATTGTTTATAAGCATAGTAGTTGTAACTGCTCCCACGCCTCCAGGTACCGGCGTAACGAAAGCAGCCTTATCTATAACTTCACTATATAATACGTCTCCAGTTATCTTTCCGTTCACAGAAGAAGTTCCCACATCAATAACTATAGCTCCATTTCTCACAAATTCTTTAGAAACAAATCCGGGCTTTCCTATGGCTGAAACGAGTATATCAGCCGATTTACAAATCTTATCCAAATCTGTTGTTTTTGAATGGCATATAGTTACGGTGCAATTCTCATTTAGCAGCAGCTGCGCTACAGGTTTTCCAACAATATTGCTTCTGCCTATGACAACTGCATGCTTGCCGCTTAAATTAATTCCCGTACTCTTTATCAAATGCATAACACTTTGAGGAGTACAAGGTACAAAGCTTGTTTCGCCTTTATAGAACTTTCCGTTGTTGACATCAGTCAAGCAGTCTATATCCTTTTTATATGAAATCAGTGATGTTACCTTATTCTCATCAATATGCTTGGGAAGAGGAAGAAACATCATAATTCCATCTACATTTATATCATTATTCAGACTTTCTATAAGTTTTGCGAGCTCATTTTCCTCAACTGATGTTTCCAAATGATGAGTTGTACAATTAATTCCAAGTTCGCTGCATACCTTTATCACATTGTTCAAATAATAAAGGGATCCTCCGTCATTTCCAAGTATTATTGTATTGAGGCAAGGCACTCTCCTCCCTTGCTTCAACATATCTTGAACTCCTTTTTTTATATTCTCTTTATATTCTGACGCTATAGTTTTTCCGTTAATTGCAGCCCCCATACCTATATACCTAAATCCTTCCGTCAGCTTTTGCTATTCTATCAAGAACTCCATTAATAAAGCCTATAGATTTATCCTCTGAATACTTTTTAGCAAGTTCAACACCTTCATTAATAAAAACAGCAGCAGCAGTTTCTTTATCCCAAACTATTTCATATGTGCATGCCCGTAGGATAGCCAGATTCATTTTGGATATTCTGTTCATTTTCCAGTTTGTCAAATGTTTTTCAATTTTTTCGTCTATGCTGCTCATATTGCTATGTACACCTTCTATAAGGTTTCTTATATACGTTAAATCAACTTTTTCCAAATCACTCTCATAGTTTTCGCTGAAGTCATCCATTGCCTCGTCTATATCGCTTTTATTTATTGACATTTGGTATAGTAATTTAATTCCTTCTTCTCTTGATAATCTTCTGTTCACAGTTTAATCCTCCAATATATCATAAATTTCCTATTATTTTTATTATCAACTATATTGCAAAAAAAATATACACCATTTTTATAAATTGATAAATATTTATATGTACATCTTTATAAAAAGTATATTTTTGTTTAAACATGGAAACACCCTCTGAATACACACAGAGGGTGTTTTTCTTACTCTTCTACTAATTCATTGCTCCCGTCACTTTTAGGAACAATAATGTTATGGACAAATATGTTCACAGCAGATACACTTAACCCGGTCATTGATTCTACGGCTTTTTTTACATTATCCTGAACGTTTTTTGCTACTTCAGGTATTTTCATGCCATATTCAACACCTACAGATATATCTATGGATGCGCTGTCTTCGCCTACATTGACCTTTACACCCTTTGATAGATTCTTCTTACCACCGAGTACTTGTGTTATACCTCCTGTCAGTCCGGTATTCATACCGGTTATGCCTTTTATCTCAGCTGCAGCAAGACCTGCAATAACACTAACTACGTCGTCAGAAATTTTAACTATACCCATATTAACCGAATTATTTAAATTCTCATCCATGTTGGTCCCTCCTAATCCTGCACAAGGCAAAACTCTATCTTGTGTACATTATATCAAATATAATAATAATTTACAAATATTATTGTTGCAACTGAACCTCTACATTGCTTATTTTAGCTTGGCTGTATACCACATCTTTTATAGTCTTTCCCTGAGCTGACGATAATTCCTTATCTTTTGACTTAACAACTACTCTTGCCTTGCTGTTATCATCTTCAAGATAGCATATAACATCATCAAAGCCTTTTCCTTTAAGTATTTGCTCAATCTTCTGTTCATGATTTTGTGCTACTGCTATTGCATTGTATTTCTTAGTTGCATCATTTCTGTTTGCTTCAGCGACATTTTTATCATCCATGATTTGCTTTAAGCTTGCCATAGTCTGTTGATCCAACTGTTCTTTTTGATCTCTCGTAGATGTAAAAGCGTCTGTGCTTGTTTTTCCTGTGTCCTTTTTATCATTATTTAATGTAAATATTCCTTCCGAATTAAAGTCTCCATTAGTTACCTCCAACGGTCCGTTAACTTTTGCTGCCAATATACCGGCACAAACTATTAGTGCCAGCAATGTGACGATAATTCCTGCTTGTTTTTTGTTCATGTTTATTCCTCCCATCTATTTTCCTATTGAATTATATGCAGCTATTTCATAGGTAATACCTGTATTTTGTAATTTGGAATGGCAAACAAACTAGAAACAGCTGCCACAATACTTGATTTTATATCTCGGTTCTCTGCACCCTGTGCCACAATTACTACTCCCGCAACTCTCGGAGTTATTCTTTTTTGAATAAAGGGCTGTGAATCACTTCCATTTGTAGACATAACTACGGTAGTTCCATCGTTATCTTGGGTTATCTTCCTTTGTCCGCCTTCATTATCCTTTTCGTCAGTTACGCTTGTCCCCGTATTCGTGTTAGTTGCAGGTACAAGTTCCTCTCCGGATTCAAAGCTGATTCCTACCTCGACATCCCCAATTCCTTTAATTTTGCTAAGTATAGTCTTTATTTCGGTGCGTTTTTCGCTTTCATACTGAGATAAAGACTTATCTTGCCCTATAGCCGCCGGTTGATCCGGTGTTGGCGTAACTGCTGGAGTTGTACCGGTTGAAGTAGATTTAAAGAAGTTTGACACTATGAGTATCAGTACTCCCACTAAAAATAATATAATAAAGTTGTAAGTATTTTTCTTTGAAATTAATTTGTTCATATTCTCCACAATTTTTTTTAAGTCCATATTTTCACTCCTCTCCCGTACACAACGTTGTTCCTATTTTGTTAATTTATATACTGCAATTTTGTTTCCCGGAATGTCCAGCACGCCGCTTATGTAGTTTTTAATCTCTTTTCCGGTGTCGCTGTCATCCTCATTTTCTTTTTGCATATTTCCTGCTGCAGTTATTTCAATCTTTCCTATTTTACTTACAGTGCCGTCATTCATGCCTACATTGATGCCATTAATTATATATTCCTGCTTTTCTTTATCGTAGGCTACCTTAGCTTCAACCTTACTGTTCATTTTAGGGTACTTTTCCTTAAGTTTTTTTTCACATAAATCCTCTAAATTTGTCTTAAATACATTTAAAGTATCGTTTATGCTATTGTCCTTATATTTGGTATCATCAGCATTGTATAACTGCTCTACAGAGCTTTCTGTCTTGTTGATAAAGGTAGTAACATCCGTACCTTTGTTTAAGAACTTCACTAAAGGGTTTATAATCACTGTCATTAGTATGAGTCCCAAGACAAACTTGGAATATTTCTTCAGGTTATTATTAGGTAAAATCATTTCCACAGCAGTTATAAAAAAAACTGTTGTGCAAATATTTATTATCCAGCTTCTCAATGCATCCATTTACTTCACCTACTCTTTTCACTTATTCTCATGTTATCCTCCCATTATTACTCTTCCTGTAGATGCTAATATGGAAACCATTATAAAGAACATTACAGAAACAGAAATCAAACTCGACATAATAAGTACTATGGAATCACCTGCCGTATTGATGCAGCTTACAAATTTTTTATCACTGATTGGTTCTATCATAGCGGCAGTGAATTTAAAGAGCATACCCATGATAAATAATTTGATAATAGGAAAAGCGACTATAATAATAACTATTACCAATCCAAAGGCCGAAAGAGCATTTTTAAGCAATATTGAATAACCAGCTACTGTTGCTATTGCATCTGACAGACATTTTCCTACCACCGGTATAAAATTATCTACCATATACTTTGAGGTTTTTACAGTTACTTGATCAATTGTTTTTGAAGTGATTCCCCTTATTGTTATTACCCCAATAAATATAGTCATTATTATCCCCTGTATCCAAAGGGCCCATTGATTAATTAGCTTGGTAAGCTTGTCTATTTTATAGTCATCTGAAATATTGTTGACAAATTGCAATATAAACCCGATCAATATAAGCGGAATTATCAATGTAACGTATAGCCTTGCTGCAATATTTACCCCAGCTATAATTATAGGATTCATCACTGCTGCTTCAGTTATGCCTCCTACACTTGCAACAAGCATTACAAGTACAGGTACCAATGCCATCATAAAATCAGTCATCTGCTGTATTGTGTCTTTTGCCAAGTTTAATCCTATAAGAAAGCTCTTAGTTACAACAATTATTAGTATAGAATAGCAAGCAAAATAGGCTATATTGGATAAACTTTCATTGCTAAAAGCTTTCTGAAGATTATTAAGCAGAGCAGCTACAATTGCAATAATAACTACAACAATCATCAGTTTTGCGGATGCAGCAACTTCCTTGAAAATATACGAAACAAATACCTTATAAACTGTTTTATTCGAAACATTTCCACTTCCCGTATTTATGTAGCTATTAATATACTCATTTACATCAATTTCATTCAGAATTTCATACTTGCTTTTCATGTTTGCTATGTAATTGTATAGACTCTCGATCTTCTTTTCTTCATTAACACTGAGTCCTTCCCCTTCTTTGGCATTTGCCTTCATAGGGATAGCCAGTATTAAAATAACCGTTAATAAAAAAATTATTTTCTTCATTTTTTCACCTACATTATCTTTAGAATTGACTGCAAAACAGCCATCAAGATAGGAATTGCCAACACCAGGATTAATATTTTTCCTGAAAACTCCACTTTTGCTGCAAGACTGCTTTCTCCTGCATCTCTACAGATTTCACTGCAGAAGGATGCTAGATATGCAATACCCAATATCTTTAGTACAGTGTTCAGATAAATAAAATCTATATTTGCTTTTGCTGACAGCTGTTGGAGAAATTGAAGTACAGCTGTTATTTTTGTCATCATGAACAAGAAAATTAAAATACCTGCAACCATACTAATCTGAATTGCTATGTCACTTCTTTTATCTCTAAATATTTGCACCACAACCAGTGCTATAAACGCGAAGGATACTATTTTTACTATTTCCATACTATTCACCTATAGCTGGAACATAGTTTTTACGGTACTAAACAGTTTGGCAATGAGATTTATAACCATCATCAGTATTATGACAATACCTGCCAAATTTGTTATAGCAGCTATATCCTCCTTGCCATTGCTTTTCAGTACTTTGTCTAGAATAATCAGCAGTACCCCTGTAGCCCCGATTTTGAAAATCAAACTCACATCCAACATCCCACCATACCTCCATTAAATTAGTATAATTGCAATAGCGGCACCCAGAGAAAAACCGAGATACCTGTACATTTTAATATTTTTATCCACATTGCCTTCAAGAGCTTCAATTTTGCTTTTTATGTTGTATTCCGCAAGGCTGAATACTTTTTTGTGTCCCTCCATATCTGAATCCCCTAACGCCTTTGAGAGATCCGTCAAAACCTCCTTATCTTCTTTTGTCAGACTGAGCTTGCTTTCATTAAGGTTTAATGCTTGCTTAAATGCTTCATACACTGAATCAGTACTGTTTTTTTCCAATTGTTTGGATACATTTTCGAAAATCTCATTGATAGGGTATTTACTCTTTTGCGCAACCTTTGCGCATGCTTCCGGCAAATCGGTTCTTGTATAAAATATTTCGTTTTGAAGCTGCACCAGAGCTCCTCGGAGTTCCTTAAGCTGCAGAAGTCTCTTTCTCAATGCCTCAGCAAACATAAATCCCATCATAGAAGAAGCTGCAATTATAAATATTACCCCTAAAATCTTAATCATAATGTTTCCTCCATATATACTCTTTTGAATTGAAATCATAAATTTCATCCACGGTTCCTACTCCGTTTTTACAGCTTAAAATTACTGCTCGTTTGAAAACATGATTTGCTGCCAAATCCTTAAAAACCAACCTGTCATGAAAATCTTCCAGTCCGCTGCCATGTATAGTCGTAATTAAATTAACTCCTCAGCTCAATGCTGACAATATGCTCTCCATATCCTTATATGTACCGATCTCATCACAAATAATCACATCCGGCGACATACTTCTGATTGCCATCATTATACCTTCACTTTTAAGACAGTTATCAAGCACGTCGGTACGTATACCTACATCCATCTGAGGTATCCCTCCCGAGCAAGCTGCCAATTCACTTCTCTCATCTATAATGCATACCTTTTGCCCATTTAGTTTCAAGGCTTTCATACCTGATGAAATATTTCTTGCCATGTCTCTGAGCATTGTGGTTTTTCCGCATTTAGGCGGTGAAATAATTATTGTATTTAATATACCGTCCTTGCCAGCTAGAAAAGGCATTATTTTATCGGAACAGCCTATCACTTCCTTTGAAACTCTTATATTCACCGAAGATATATTTTTGATGGTTTTTACCTTGTTGTCTTCAATAATGCATTTACCGCATATTCCTACTCTATGCCCTCCCTTTATGGTAATGAAACCTTGTCTTATTTCCTCTTCGAAAGCATAAAGAGAGTAATTGCTTGTTCTCTGAATAATACTTCTTAAATCCTCTATGTCGGGTACAAGATCCAGTATTTTCTCATTATTATCAATATTAATTATTACAGGCCTGAGAGCCTTTATTCTAATTTCCTGTAGTCTGTCAATGTTGGGCAGCTTCCTTAGATATAATTGAATGTTCTGTGGTAAAATACTAAAAACTTCATTGGTATTCATATTTTTTATCTCACTCTAAAGATAAATCTTAGAGTTGTTTCACCTCCCTTCATATTTAATCTTTATTTAACTGAACGCGAAATTATTACCTTCAAAACAAAAAAATAAAAAACTCAGTCACTTAAGACTGAGTTTAAAATAGTCATCTATTATACTATTTAATCATTCAATTTTTCATGCTTGTTTTCATGAAGCAAGTCATAATTACAATTCGGGCATTTTATAAGTTCATTGTTTTCTATGATGGACCTATCAAGATATATTGTCTCACCGCATTGAGAACATTGATGTTCTACAAACTCATCTTCGCCCATAAATCCGTCACTGTCATCAAACCCGTAGAAATCTTCTTCTACATCCTGAAGATCGTCATCTAATGCATCCATGTACATTTCAAGGTTGCTCTGATTGGCTTCAATTTCATCCATTCTATCCGCAATGTCCTCCAAGACCTTTACAATCTCCTTAAGAACCTTGCCTTCCTTACTGCTTACATCTATAGATAACCCATCCATCATACCATGCAAGTATGCTACCTTCGGTTTTATAGAGTCCATACAAACACTCCCTTATTGATTATTGCCCTAACTAAAGCAATAACTAAACTCTTTCCATGTATTCTCCAGTTCTTGTATCTATTCTTATCATATCTCCCTCACTAACGAAAAGAGGAACATTTACAACTGCACCGGTTTCAACCTTTGCAGGCTTTAATGTATTTGTTGCAGTATTTCCCTTAAAACCAGGATCAGTTTCAATTATCTGTAATTCTACGAAATTAGGCGCTTCTACAGAGAAAGCTTCTCCTTTATAAAACTTAATTATTGCAAACATATTTTCCTTAAGGAATTTTATGGCATCTTCAACTTTCTCAAAGTTCAAAGGAATTTGTTCGAAGGTTTCCTGATCCATGAAATAGTATAATTCTCCATCTGAATATAGATACTGCATTTCCTTTCTTTCAATAACAGCTTCCTGAAGTTTTTCAGGAGGATTGAAAGTTCTGTCCGTTACTCCTCCGGAAATAACGTTTCTAAGCTTTGTTCTTACGAAAGCTGCTCCCTTACCAGGCTTAACATGTAAAAAATCTAATACTGTATACACTTGTCCATCAAGTTCAAAAGTCGTTCCTTTTCTTAAATCTCCTGCTGAAATCATTAAGTATCCCTCCAAAAATCAAATTCATTAATATTATAACCTTTTCAGGTGTATTAATACCATTAAATGCATAGTTCTACCTTTTTATAGTATCAAACCAATAGTATTTTATCAAAACTCATTGATATTTGCAAATATAATTAGTAAATTTAATAAAAATATTATATTGTGAAGCTTTGCTTATCCTGTTGTGTTTATGGTTTCAGAAGCTATAACAATAAATTATAGACTAAATACATCTTTTTATTTTTATTATCATTCTCAATATATTTCTTAACTTCCTTAAATGCATCATTTCCACTCAGCTTATTATATACTTCTTCCACTGACAGCTCATCTCCCTCAAAGCTTATTTCAATCTCTGCAGTTTTCGCACTTTCATTTATATTTATATTATCCACCGTAATTTTATCTTTAATGCTGTACATAAGCTCTAGAAGATCATTTATACTTATTGCACCTGCCGAAGC
The DNA here is from genome assembly GCA_023417975.1 of Bacillota bacterium. GTDB lineage: Bacteria > Bacillota > Clostridia > Clostridiales > Clostridiaceae > JAEZDX01. The sequence continues at coordinate 3,997 of JAEZDX010000136.1, read as the reverse complement.
ACTTGAGGCTTTTTTCACACTATCCTTATATATATCGCGCGGTACTTTCTCAGCTTCTGCTGCTTTAATATTTGAAATACTATTGCACTGAATAAGCAGCATGATAAACAGAAGCAATATCAACGATTTGTTAAATAAGCTGTTCATTACTCATTAGTCCTCCTTACAGTAATCTTAAGTCAACAGTTATTTTGAAACTGTTTTCAGTTTTTTCTATTGGTGAAATTCTAAAAACAGTAAACCTTTTTTTCATCTCTATATCTTTTACAAATTGTATATCTTCTTCCTCATGGTCGGCTTCCAATTCCAATTGTATTACATTATTCTCATACTGAAACTTCCTAATCTTAATACTTCCTTTGACATAGCTGCTTATATCCTTATAATTATCAATAAATTTCTTTGAAGCTTTTACGTTGACAGAATCAGATGCTTTACTAGGGTTATATACGGTTTTGGCTTTATAATCCTGAAGAAGCTTTCTTTCAAAATAATAACGCTGTAGTACAATTACATTTAACAGCAGCATAAGCATTACAACTATTTTATATAGCTTGCCATTTTTCAGATTTCTCTCTTTTATATAACTGCTCGAAACAAAATTATGTCTTTTTCTTATGTACTGCCTGCAATATTTATTAATGATTTTACTTTCCTCTTTTTCCACAATACTATGTACGTTGTAATTAGTCTTGAGCTTTTCAATTATGTGATCTTCACGAAAATTTATTAATACAAGCGGCATTTCATCACAAGCCGTATATATATCCTCTGTCTTCAGCATTGTCTGAATTGTGGAATTTATTTCTCCGAAATCAGCTTTATTTATTTCCATAATTTCACATTTTATTATAGATCGCTTTTCGCAAAAAAGAATATATATATAACTGCCTGAACTAAAAATTAAAATAAAATTATCAGCTTTGCAGGTTAAATATGCAAAATAAGAATAGCAAAATTGAATAAGATAAATTGCCTTTACTCCCATACCTTTAACCGAGTGCTGAATAAATTCATTTACATCACTATTTACACAAAATATTCTTGCGGATTTATTGCCTTTTCTTTTATTAATTATTTCATAGCTGTAAGCAAGTTTATCGATGTCTTCGAAATTATAGGTTAAATTATTTTCAACCAGCCTTTTTATCCACTTCCTTTTAGCTTTTGGAATATCAATATTTTCAATATATATTTCCTCTTCATATAAAATTGCTGCAATAGCTCTGCTCTGCTTTCGGCTAAAATTCTTTTTCACCGTTTCTAAATTGTTTTTATGTACCTTTAATACTGAGTTCCCTAACATAGCTCATATAACCTCCAATCTTTTATATCTGAGCACCATTTTCATCTTACCGCCATAAATTTCCAGATTATAATATTCACATAGATTTTGAAAATCATCATATGGAAACACTACTTTAAACAACTGGCTATCACTTATAAACTGCATCTTGCTATCCTGAAAGGTTATATTTGCTGCACTGCCTTGTGACTTAACAAAATCAATAATTGTCTGCCTATCTGCACAAATATTTTCACGCTGAAGTATATTATTAAGCATACTGAATAAGTTCTCCTTGCAGTAATCATGGTGTTCAGTTGAAAGCAGGTTTTCTTTTTTACACTGAAGATATTTGAAGGTGTTTAGTTCAACCTTAAACATGACTATAACCATAGATAATATAAGTATACCTGTGAGCATTACATATATAAGTATAAATCCCTTTTTTACTCTATGTTTTTTGTATTTATACATTTTCTTATCCTTATTCCCTCTTGAGAATCGATATCTATTAAAATTATATCGCCGCTTCTAGACACAGTGAAATTACTCACATCTCTTAAAAAAACATTAGTTGCTTTATGCTGTCCGTTTTCCGTATATTCAATGACAAGCTCATCACTTTGTTTTTTTATGTAGTCGATGTTCTCTGCTTCAGTTTTGTCTTTGCTTCTTGTTATTGCTATAACATTATCTGCCACAGTGATGCTTCCGTTTCCTTTCACAAGCTCATTTTCCAAATATCGTACTGCCTCTTCCGTATAAAATTCCTTTTGATTAATGGCTGAGGCATCATTATATTCCTTTGAAAAAGAAAAATATACATATAAAACAGAGGCCATTATAATGCAAATTATGGATATGGCAGTCACAAGTTCAATAAGCGAAAATCCCCGCTTAGTGTGTCTATTCATAGCTTCCTTTATATACTTCACTTTCTAAAGCTTCCACCTTTCCATTTACCTTAAATTTAATTTGCAAATTAACAGTCAGTACATCTGCGCCGCTTATGTGAATTGTCATATATGCACTGTCTGAAGGTATACTTTTATTCATAAGTTCCGTTACCCTGCCGCTTGTTAAATCCTCAAATTTTAAATTATTCTCATTTACATACCACTGCTGCTCAGTTTCAAAGCCTTTTAGATCCATATAGGAATTTCTGGCCACTAAAGTATTGGCTGCAGCCTCCAAGCATTCCATATACATCTTCATATCCTTGTTATATGCCTTTTGCTTTATATAAGCAGCCTCAACAGAAAAGGCGCAAAATGCCAGAATCGTAAATACGGAAAAGGCTACCACTGTCTCCAATAAGGTAATACCCTTACTCTTGTATTTGAACATATGCAGTACCAACACATATAGTTATATTATGTATGGAATTGTATCTATCCTTATACGTAATAGTACATGCATTAGGAGTAAATCCATCCATATCAAAATTCAACTGGTTATTTCTACTGCCTGCAGTGGTGCCGTAGAGGTCGAAGCCTTTTGGTAGCCGCCAGCTCCTTTTTCTTTTTGTCCCTTCATAAAAATCCAGTTCTTCATTTACTAAATCAAATTTAATATATCCGCTTTTCCTTTCATAATAGCAATATTGCTTACACATATTTATAAACGTCATTATTGAACTGCTGCAGTATGTAATTTGTACATCATTGCTATATTTATTATAAGCGCGCCAATAGTTTGAAAATAAAGCGCATAATATACTCATAATACACAACACTGTTATTACTTCAATTAAGGTGTATCCCTTTTTAATAATCATAAATCACCTTTCCTCCAATATCAGCATGAATGTTGAATTTATAATATACTAAATCCGCATTAATATCGTACTTTTCAGCTTCATATATGTAGTCCAACGCCACAGTCTTTCCAGCAGCTTCCTTTACATGAATATCAAAACTTGTTATATTCTTAACATCCGCTATAAGTTTAGATCTATCAATTAAATTATCATTATGCTCATAGCTCCATATTACAGCCTCAATTATTTCCTGACCCTGCGCGCTTGCGCAGTGCTCTCTTGCTCTATCAATATTGTATTTATAGCTTATAGAAGCTATGGATGCTATTATAGACATTATAGAAATTACTATTATCAGCTCTATCAAAGTAAATCCTTTACGCATATAATCACCTTGCTTTACATACTGTACATGCTGAACATAGGCATGGCTATAGAAAGTACTATTATTCCTACAACAGCGCCCACAAAAAGCATAGCTGCAGGTTGAATAAACTCAGAGGTTCTATTTAAAGTTGCACTTAAATCTTCTTCCATTATAGCCAGTAGTTTAACAAGCATTTCATCGAGCCTTCCCGTCTCTTCTCCTAATATAATGATTGATATGCTCATATAATCCAATATTTCAAGGCTGATGAAGGTATTTATCATATCTCCCCCATTTTTAATGCATTGTGCAGCTTCCTTAAGCTTTAAATTAAGACAGCGGTCCTTAATTACCTTGGAGGCTTCCTCCATTGAATTCACTATGCTATATCCCCCGCTTTGAAGCATATGTACCGCAGACAAAAATTCATAGGCTATTAACTGAAAATACACCTTACTAATAATGGGCAGCTTTCTGAAAATGAAATTTACGTCTAGCTTCTTACTCCTTTTTCCATAAATCAATATACACATCAAAATTATTACGGCAGCAGTCAAATAAAAAATGTTGGCCTTTAGAAAACTGC
>JAEZDX010000043.1 GCA_023417975.1 Bacillota bacterium | reverse complement strand
ATGTAAAGTATGCCGGAAAGTCAAGAATAGAAAAACTTAATGAAGTCAGAGCTGAAATGGATGTTAAAGGAGCAAATTATTATATTTTAACATCATTAGACGATATAGCATGGCTTTTAAACATAAGGGGTAAGGATGTTCCTAATAATCCGGTAGCAATATGCTACGCCATAATTGCTACGCATAAATGTTATTTATTTATTGACCCGCGTAAGGTTACTATGGAAGTTAGAGCCGAATTGGAAGCAGAAGGTGTTGAGGTTAAGGCTTATAATGAAATAGAACAGTTTTTACAAAAATTGAATAACAGCGACAAAATTATATTTGACAGCAATAAAACAAATATTATGCTGTACAATTCTATTAATATGGCTGCAGAAAAAATTATGTGTGTAAATATAACTACTAAATTAAAAGCTGTTAAAAATAAAGTCGAGATAGATAATTTAAAGAACTGTGAAATTAAAGATGGAGTAGCCATGGTTAAGTTTATAAAATGGCTTAAGAATTCTGTGAGTAGTGAAGAAATTACTGAAATATCGGCTGATGGGAAACTTACTGCTTTCAGAGCACAGCAGGAGCTTTTCGTAGGCCCAAGCTTTGATACTATAGCCGGATATAAAGATCATGCTGCAATGATGCATTATAAAGCAAGTGCAGCTACGCAGTATACACTTAAGAATGAAGGTTTATTTTTAGTTGATTCAGGCGGACAATACTATGATGGGACTACGGATACCACACGAACAATAGTATTAGGAAAGCTTACTGAAGAAGAGAAAAGAGATTTTACTTTAGTGTTAAAGGGCCATATAGCATTAAGTTCGGTTAAATTTTTACATGGGACACCGGGATCAAATTTAGATATTTTAGCAAGACAGCCAATTTGGCAGCATGGATTAGATTACAAGTGCGGAACAGGACATGGGGTAGGATTTTTTCTGAATGTTCACGAAGGTCCTCAAAGCATTAGTAAAATACCAAATAAGGTAACCTTGGAGAATGGAATGATTATCACTAACGAGCCTGGCATATACTTGGACGGTAAGTATGGAATCAGAACTGAAAATATGATGCTTGTAGTAGAAGATGAAGTTACGGAATTTGGTCAATTCATGAGGTTTGAGCCGGTAACATACTGTCCTATTGATTTGGAAGGAATTAAATTTGATATGCTTACTTGCGAAGAAAAGCTGTGGCTTAATAATTATCATAACGATGTTTATAATAAGCTTGAACCATATTTGGATGATGAAGAAAGAAGATGGCTTCAAGAGCAGACTAGGGAAATATAAATTCATACATCTATAATAAGTTTCATTGAGACTGTTTCTAAAAGATAGGATTGCTTTTAGAACAGTCTTATAGCTTTTTGGAAAAGTTTTCGGAAATCTGCGTTTTTATATATAAATTGGATAAGTCGATTATAAAATTAACTGGTTAAGTTATAAAATTTCAATTATGAATATATGGAATAATATTAATGAAATATGTAAACATATGCTATAATTACAAGTAAAGTATTCGAATTAATTGGACATGTTTGCATTTAATTACACACAAAATAAAACTATAGATATAGGAGAAGATAAAATGTTAGAAAAAGCAGTAACAAATCAGATTAAAAAGGTTCTAAGGGAAGCAATTGACAAAGATGAATTGGCAGGAGGCAATTTGTTACTTATAAAGGATGGGAAAGAATTATTTTATCATGAAGATGGATTGGCTGATATACAAAATGATATTCCAATAAGGAGAGATACTATATTCAGATTATATTCAATGAGTAAACCCATTACTGCAGCAGCTGTTATGATACTTTTTGAACGGGGAGAAATTGATTTGTATGATCCGGTGAGTAAGTATCTGCCAGGATTTAAAGGACAGTCGGTTGAAGAAGAGGGAAAACTGGTGCCTGTGGAGAGAGAGGTTAATTTGAAAGATTTGCTTTCTATGACCTCGGGTCTGGTTTATGGAGGGCCAAACAAGGCAGGACAAGATACGGAGGCTTTATTCAGAGAGATAGATAGCAGATTATTAGGCGGTTCGCCAATGAGCACATTAGAAGCAATGAATAAATTGGGAGGCTGTGCTCTTGCATTTCAGCCCGGAACCTCTTGGCAGTATGGAACTTCTGCAGATGTACTAGGAGCAGTAGTAGAAGCTGTAAGTAATAAGTGTTTTGGACAGTTTTTAAAAGATGAATTATTCACGCCGTTAAATATGAACGATACTGACTTCTGGGTTCCGTCTGAAAAAAGACACCGTTTGGCTAAAGTGTATGCCGCTAAGGGAGAAAAAGGTTTGGTTGATTATACAGGGTGCCACTTAGGAGTTATAAATTCAATGGATAGAAAACCGGAATTTGAATCCGGAGGAGCTGGTTTGGCTTCTACAATTGATGATTACTCAAAATTTGCTAAAATGCTTATGAATAATGGCAGTTTGGAAGACATGAAGATTTTGAAACCTAGAACGGTACAATATTTGACTTCAGGTTGTTTAAGTGCTGCTCAGCAGCAAAGCTTTGAGCAGTGGCTTACTTTAGAAGGACACAGCTATAGAAATTTAATGCGTATAATGACAGACTGTAGTAAAGCAGGGATACTAGGAAGTGCTGGAGAATATGGATGGGATGGATGGCTTGGCGCATATTTCTGTAATTGCCCTAAGGATAATTTAACCCTCCTGTTTATGATGCAAAAAACCGATTCAGGTACAACAACAATTGCAAGGAAATTACGTAATATTATATTAAGTGCATATTGTGAGTAAAGTGATAAAGAATTTCAGGGATAAGCATTCTTGGAATTCTTTTTTATTTCATATATATAGTAATAAATATCTATACTTTGTGTTGGCGTAAATGTCTAATCTTTATAAATGCTATAGTACTGCTAAATGCTATCGTCTATTTATTACTAATATAGTTTAATAATTACATGGTAAATTATGAAAGTAATGTTAAAAAATCTTTGACAATGAAAGGATTTAAAGTACAATGAAATAGTATACAATTGTTAAAATAAGCAGTAAGAGGGAATTAAAATGATTAAAGAGTCAAGCTATAAAATATTAATTGTAGATGATAATCGAAATAATCTATTCACCCTTAGAGAGCTCCTTATGACATATATTGATGCAGAAGTGCTTGAAGCTGATTGTGGAAAAACTGCACTTACAACATTATACAATCAATGTGTAGATTTGATAATACTTGATGTACAGATGGAGGATATGGACGGCTTTGAAGTGGCAGCGCTTATAAAAAAGAGAGAAAAGACCAAAGATATTCCAATAGTTTTTCTAACCGCAGCATATAAAAGCAATGAATTCAGAAAGAAGGGATTTAATCTTGGTGCTGTAGATTATTTGATTAAACCTATTGATGAATATCAGCTAATAAATAGAGTAAGTACATATATTAAATTAATTGAAAAAGAAAGAAATATGAATTTGCTTTTAGAACAAAAGGTTAATGATCAAGTAAAGGAATTAATTAAAGCGAAGGAAGAAGCAGAAGCAGCAAATGAAGCAAAAAGTATGTTTTTAGCTAATATTTCGCATGAGCTTAGAACCCCATTAAATATATTACTTAGCTCTGTACAGCTTATGGAATTATACCTTGAAAAAGATAAAAATGTAGAAAAGTATAAATTAAAAGATAGAATTACTGTTCAAAGACAGAATTGCTATAGATTATTAAGGCTTATAAATAATCTTATTGATATAACTAAAATAGATTCTGAAAATTTTAATTTAAGCTATAGCAAATGCAATATAATTGAGATTGTTGAAGCTATAGTTATGTCAGTTGTGGAATATGTAGAAGCTAAAGGGATCAGACTTATATTCGATACCGATACTGAAGAAAAAGAAATATACTGTGATCTTGATGCTATGGAGAGAATTGTGCTTAATCTATTGTCAAATGCAACAAAGTTTACTCCGAAAGGTGGAAGTATTTATGTAAATATTTATACTGCCGATGAAAGTGTACGAATATCAGTGAAAGATACTGGGATAGGAATTCGGGAAGATATTTTAGGAAAGATTTTTGATAGATTTAAGCAAGGAGATGACTTACTCACAAGGAAGAGTGAGGGCAGCGGCATAGGGTTAAGCCTTGTAAAGTATCTTACTGAGATGCATGGTGGACATGTATTCGTTGAAAGTGAGCAACAGGTAGGAAGTGAATTTGTAGTAGAAATACCATGCTGTCAGGTATTAGATAAGAATGAATATGTTTTAAATAATGACCGTAAGATAACAGATAGTATAGTTCAAAAGATAAATATTGAATTTTCCGATATATATTTATAGTATGGCGGATTTGTTTTGTCAATATGGAGGAATCAAAATGATAAGCATTCAGAACTTAAGTATAAGAAAAAGATTAATGACAATATTAGCGGTTTGGATAATAATATTCTTAGGTTTAGGCATATATGTTTTGAGGCAGATGAGTAATTTGGGGAGTATTACAAGAGATATATATGATCAGCCTATGTTGGTGTCCAATGCTGCTATTGAAGTAAGAGTGGATATGCTAAAGATACAGAGAAGCATGAGAGATATGCTATTAGTAAAAAGTGTTGAAGAGCAGCAAAAAAATCTGGAACTTCAGGATTCGCTTCAAAAGAGTATTATGGATAATCTTGATATAATTAAAAAACAGACTGATATAGACAGAGTCTTGGAAATGGAAGAAGAAACAAGAAAGACGCTGCAACAATGGGCTGAGGATAGAACAAATGTAGTGGAGTTAATGGAAAAAGGCAATAATGAACTAGCTTCTGATATTGTATTAAATAAGCTAGTTACTTATGTTAATAACTGTGAAAATCTCATGGTGGAAATAAACAATGTTGAAGTGAACAGAGCCAGTAACTTGCTTATAGCTGCCAAGGAAATAGAAGCATCTCAAAGAAATGCACTCATTATTGTAATAGGACTTAGTAGTCTTATAATGTTTATGGTGTTTGTCGGTGTTATAAACAGTATACTTAAGCCAATTACGAAGCTGAAGAACGCTATGAACAACAATATAAACACAGGAAAATTATTTATGGTAGATATAGATGGAGAAAATGAAATTGCGGATATGTCAAGATATTACAATGTAATGATAGATAAACTTATTAAGCTATTCTGGTTAAAGGATAGTGAAAGCTTACTTAATCAGGAGTTAACTGGTTATATTACTATTGATGAGCTTTCACAAAGAATTATTAACTTTTTATGTAGAAAATTACATGCTGGAAAAGGCGTTTTTTACATATATGATATAGATAGAAATGTTCTAAAGCTTAAATCAGCCTTTGCATTTACAAAGCAAGATAAACTTTCGGAAGAACTATCTATGGGAGAAGGTATAGTAGGACAAGTTGCTTTGGAAAGAAAAGCAATCCTTCTTAATAATATTAGTAGGGAGCAAGAAGTAATTTCAACTGCTATAATAAGCGAAGCTCCGCTAAATGCTTATGCTTTTCCATTAATACATGAAGGCGTGTTTTATGGTGTTATCGAAATAGCCTCGCTAAAGCTATTCAATAATGAGCAGTTGGAATTTTTAAATGAATCTAGTGAGAATATAGCTATAAGCTTATACTCAGCCATTCAAAATGAAAGAATAAAGAATCTGCTGAAAGAATCGGAGGAAGCTAGAGAAGCGGCAAATGAAAAATCCGAAGAGATTAATAAGGCTAATGTAATTATGCAGCACCAGCAGATGGTTCTACAACAGCAGACAGAGGAGCTTCAACAAACAAATGCAGAGTTGGAGGAACAACAGCAATTATTACAGCAACAGGCGGTAGAGCTTCAGCAGACTAATAATATATTGGAAGAACAGCAGAGCCAGCTTGAAGAGCAAACAAGGCTCTTGGATATTCAGAATAGGCGTCTTGAGGTTTCAAAAAGTGAGATAAGCAAGCGCTCGGAGGAGCTTGAGGTCATTAATAAATATAAGTCGGAATTCCTTGCAAATATGTCTCATGAGTTAAGAACACCACTGAATGCAATTATCCTTTTATCTAAATTGCTTCATGAGAAAGGAATAGAAAAATTAAAATTGAAGGATTTAGAGAAGATAAAAATTATTAATGAATCCGGCCAAGAATTGCTGAGACTTATTAATGATGTTCTTGATTTGTCAAAAATAGAATCTGGTATGGTTATAATTGAAAAACAGAGTTTTCACTCTTCAAGGCTTACAAATGAAATACGCGATATGTTTGATAGTTTAGCAAAAGAAAAAGGACTGGAATTGCATATAAAAGATAACGTAAATAGACAGCTTTACGGAGATGAATATAAAATTTCTCAAATATTAAGAAATCTAGTTTCTAATGCAGTTAAGTTTACCCATAAAGGCTCAGTGACACTTATAATGGAATGCTGTGCTAAAAGTAAGAATGGGATTACATTTACAGTAAAGGATACTGGAATCGGAATTCCAAAGGATAAGGTCCACATTGTTTTTGAGAAATTTAAGCAAGTAGACGGTTCTATTTCAAGAAAGTATGGAGGAACAGGATTAGGTTTGTCAATATGCAAGAAGCTTTCGGAATTAATGAATGGAAACTTAAAGTTTAGCAGTGCACCAAATATTGGAAGCGTATTTGTATTGGAAATACCTAATCTTGTTAAAGAAGTCAATGAGCCTATGTTGGGTTTTGGAAATGCTGAGGCGGAAGCAGCATGTACCAGAGAAATAGAAAGCTTAACAAATTCTGATAATTATATACTTGTAATAGAGGATGATAGTAATTTCTCAGCTTACATAAAAGAAATGATACAAGGATTGGGTTTTATAACGCTCATAGCAGAAAATGGGAGAACTGGATTAGAGCTTGCTGCCAGATTTAGACCCAAAGGAATTTTGTTGGACTTGGGACTTCCTGATATTAATGGAATGGATGTATTAAGAGAATTGAAGAGCACTATAGAATTAAGGAATATACCTGTTCAGATAATTTCTGTTTCAGATAAAAATAACAAACCTGAAAGAGCTGGGGCGATAGGTTATTCACAGAAGCCAATTGAAGGAAAACAAATTATAAAGCTGGTAAAAGATATGATAAGCTTAACTGAAAAAAAAGCTAAAAAGCTGCTTCTTGTAGAAGACGATAAGATTCAGGCGCAGGCAATAAATGAGCTCCTTATGTATGATAATATATTAATAAAAACTGTAGAGACAGAAGAAGCTGCAAAACAGGAAATTATTCATTGCAGCTATGATACAATTATTTTAGACCTGAAGCTCAAGGAAGGAGCCGGCCAAAATGTTTGCAAATTCATAGGAGAAAGAAAGTTAAAGATTCCCGTAATTATATATACTGGAAAAGAATTAACGCTTGAGGAAGAAAAAAATATAAGAAAGTATGCTGACAGTGTCATTATTAAATCTGCAAATTCTCAAGAAAGGTTATTGGATGAGGTTGCATTATTTCTGCATAAGGTAATTAAAAGTGATGGAATAAATAGTGATACGATTTCAAGTTTAAATGAACAATATAATTTGAACTTGGATGGAAAAACTATTCTAATTGTAGATGATGACCCAAGAAATGTGTATACTTTAGCATCGGCACTGGAAGCATGCAATGCTGAAATAGTTGAGGCTGATAACGGAAAGACTGCAATGGATAGATTGAAGAAGGAAAAGATAGACTTAATTCTCATTGATATTATGATGCCGGAGATGGATGGGTATGAAACTATAAAGGTGCTTAGAAGGAGTGAAGCATTTAAGAAAATACCAATTATAGCTGTTACTGCAAAATCCCTTAAAGAAGATAAAGAAAAATGTATTTCTGCAGGTGCTGATGATTATATATGTAAGCCTGTAGATTATAATAATTTAATTAGGTTAGTTAAGGCATGGATTACAAAAGAAAGATAAGAAAATAAGGTGATTAATTCAAATGGGAATAAATATTTATCATGAAAGAGATAATGTAAAGCATATTTCAGTTAATGGAGTAGTTGATTCGAAAAAAGAAAGAGAAATGCTTATAGAGCAGCTTGAAGATGTAAACTGCATAGAAATAAGTATAACTTTCTTTGATGCAAGTATCCTACATAGTGATTTGGTGGAGAAGATTTACTATAATAAAAAAATAAAAAAGTGCAAAGTATATGCGTTTAAGAAGTATTTATATTCTTATTTGTATAGGCTTGGTATAGCATGTGAGTATGTTGAAAGCAAATCTTTGAGAAGCAGTGGTGTTCAGCAAAGTGAATATGAAGTGCCAATTGTAGAGGATATAAAAAACTTTATGAAACTCATATACAGTAAATACGGTTATGACTACTCCGGTTATCAGATTGATAGTATAATTCGCAGAATAAGAATATGTATGCTGAGAGAAAATATTAGAAATTTTGAAGAGTTTAAAAAAGCTGTTTTGAATGATGAAGAAGTATTTGAGGACCTTTTTCATGATCTATCAATAAATACTACGGAGTTTTTTAGAGATCCTGAGATTTATTGGGTGCTAAAAAGCAAAATACTGCCATATCTCGATTCGTACAATCATATAAAGATATGGTGTGCCGGATGCTCCAATGGAAAAGAAGCTTATTCAATAGCTATTTTTTTAGAAGAGCTTGGACTTTTAAAAAAGTCACAAATTTATGCAACTGATATCAATCTGCACGTGATAGAAGAGGCGAAAAACGGTTTATATGCAATAAATGATTTAGAAAAGGAAATTCTTAATTATAAGAGTGCAGGTGGAAAAAGAAGTTTTGTTGACTATTTAGATTTAAACGATAGTTATATAAAAATAAAAAGTTATTTAAAAGACAATATACTTTTTTTTCAGCATAGTCTCATTGAAAGCGGAAGTCTTAATGAATTTGTCTTAATTATTTGTAGAAATGTAATGATTTATTTCAATCCGGAATTGCAGAGTAAGGTGCTTAAGGTTTTCAGTAATTCTTTAGACAGAAGTGGATTTTTAGTATTGGGAAAGAGTGAAGGATTAATATTGAACGGAGGAAACGAATATTTTAATACTCTTATGGGAAAAGAGAGAATATATAAAGTTCGGCAATAAGGGATATAAAATTATTATATAAGCTATAAATGAAAGAGCTAACATCTTAAAAGAGCTAGCTCTTTCTTATTTATATAGATTTTACTAGCTCTTTGGAAGTAACTCTTTTTATGCTATACAGCCTTAGTATTGCCATTAAGCATGTACCGATAAATACTACTAAAAATATCAAGGGCCATACAAAATCTATGGAATGATGATCCATAAATTTACCGATGAGCAAAGTTCCTAGTGCAGCACCTATGGAAGAAGTAAGGTTGTCGATGGCACTGAACCTGGCTCTGAAATTTTTGGGGCTGTTGTTAGCTATATATACTCCCTTATTTGTAGCTGATAAGATCTCACCAATTGTCCAAAGTATTGTTGAGAATATATAGAGATGAAAGTTACCACCTATTAAACCTATCATTCCAAAGCCAAAAGCATAAAATAGACCGGCAGAAATCATATTTGTAAGTGTCTTGAATTTTTTTGTGAGTCCTATAACCACAAAGGTTAGAAACAATACAGTTAGTGCATTGACGCTCATCAAGGTTCCAAAATGCCGAGACCCGCTTTCATTGAAAACCTTGTTCATCATCATAGGCAGTGAAAAGGTAGTTTGTCTGTAAGCGAAGCTATATGTAATATTAATGGCTAAAAACAATAAAATTTTAGGGCGCTTTAAAAGAGCTTGGAGCAGAGTGCCCTGTTCTACTTCAGAAGTATTTCCTTCCTTACTGCTGTGAACAAGTTTATTATCTTCGATAAAAATAATAACAATAGCAACAGCTATAAATGAAGTAAAGGCATCTCCTATAAAAAGCAGAGGAAGAAAACTGTTAAATAAAAAACCTGCAACCATTGGTCCTACAGATACGCCGATATTTATGCCTAGATAGAGCAGAGAAGAACCTATTTGTCTTTTTTCAGGGGTTAAATTATCTGTCATGATGGCGGAAATCGTAGGTCTTACAAAGCCATTAAAAAAGGC
>JAEZDX010000629.1 GCA_023417975.1 Bacillota bacterium | reverse complement strand
TATACGGAAGGGGGTAGATGAATGGATACGGGTAAATTAAATTTGGTACCTACACCCATAGGCAATTTAAAGGATATAACTCTAAGGGCGCTGGAAATACTTAAGGAAGTTGATATAATAGCTGCGGAAGATACAAGACAATCCTTGAGACTGCTGAATCACTTTGATATTAAAAAGCCCCTTATAAGCTATCACCAGCATAATGAGAACTCAAAGGGTGAGAATTTATTGCAGAGATTGAAAAACGGTGAGAATATAGCCTTGGTAACCGACGCAGGTACTCCGGGGATTTCTGACCCGGGTAGTGTAATTGTGTTAAGATGCATAGAGGAAGGGCTACCATTTGAGGTACTGCCTGGAGCTACTGCAGTAACTACTGCTTTAGTTTATTCGGGATTGGATACTTCTGCCTTTATTTTCCGAGGTTTTATTCCAAGGGAGAATAAGGAGAGAAGGCTTTTGGTAGATGAACTAAAGGATAGGAGAGAGACGATTATCTTTTATGAAGCACCTCACAGATTAAGAGAAACTTTATCATTCTTAAAAGATAATTTTAATGGACGGAATATTGCCATTTGCAGAGAGCTTACAAAACTGCACGAGGAAGTAATAAGAGTAAATATTGAGAATGCGGTGAAGTATTACGAAGAAAATGAACCAAGAGGAGAATATGTACTTGTTTTGCAGGGAAAAAGCGAAGAAGAGATTATAAGGGATAAGCAATCCGTTTGGGAGCACTTAACTATTGAAGAGCACATAATTAAGTACGTAAATGAAGGCTTAAGTAAAAAGGAAGCCGTTAAAAAAGTTGCAAAAGAAAGAAATATGCCCAAATCCGAAGTATATGAGCATTCCATTGATTTATAAGTATATTACGTAATATAATTTAAAAAAGTATTAAAATTTTTTAAAAAGTCACAATTTTGCATTGTGACTTTTTATTTTATGGTGTTATAATATAATAAGACAACATCGGACAAGCAGTATGCAAAAAAAAGTATTAAATTGCTGGTAAAGGGTATTTAATACTGATTAGGAGGGGGGGACTGCTCTGTTGTTGTAAAATTATGCGGAGCGGGTTTGTTTGAAAAGAAAGCTATTTACAGTTATTATGGCTGTGGGTCTTGTAATGACCATGAATGTTACTGTTATGGCGGAGACTTCGGCTCAGCTTATTAAAAAAAAGACGGATATTGATAATCAGATATCGCAGCTTCAAAACCAAAATGACGATAAGCTTAAAGCTGTAGAAAAGATGGAGATTGATATTCAAGGGCTGGATGTGAAGATTGAAGGACTTATGGGCAAGATAGATCAGAATAAGAAAGACCTTGTCATATGCCAAAACAACATAACTAAGGCACAGAAGGATGTAGAGGATGCAGAAAAAGCTGTAAAAGAACAGCAAAAGCTTTTGGATGAACGTATGAGAGCTATTTATAAAAACGGCTCTAACGGATATTTGTCCGTAATATTGGAAGCTAAAGGATTTACCGATTTAGTATCCAGAATTGAAGCTGTAAATAAGATGGTTGCTTTTGATAAAGCAGCTATTCAGGAAATGGACAGCCAGAAGAATGATCTTAAGAAGAAAAAGCAGGAGCTAGATGATGAAAAAATACGTATAGAGAAAATCAAGTCGGAAAACGAAGCGCAAAAAACTGACTTGGATAAGACAAAGAAAGAACAAAAGAATCTAATAAATAAAAACAAAAGCCAAATAGCTGATTTTGAGAGCCAGTTGGCGGATCTTACTATTAAGTCAACTGTGTTAGGTGTAAAGATAAAAGATAAGCAAAAAGAGGAAAAAGACGAAGAAGACAGGAAAAATGCACCTCCAAGCACACCAAGTAAGCCAACAGGTGGTACTCCATCAAGAGGTGAAAGCGGTAATTTTTCAAATGATGAAATAGTTCAGTATGCCTTGACTTTTATAGGTATTCCATATGAATGGGGAGGAAATGGCCCTAAAACCTTTGACTGTTCCGGTTTTGTAAAATATGTATATGCCCATTTTGGAATAAATATACCGAGAACTACGTATACTCAGATAAATTACGGTACAGCAGTATCAAGAGATAATATTCAGCCTGGGGATTTGATTTTATTTGGAACTCCTGGTGATCCTCATCATGTAGGTATGTATGTAGGCAATAATTCTTATATCCATGCACCTCAAACAGGAGATTTTGTAAAAGTATCAGTATTGACTAGAACAGATATTTTATCAATAAGAAGAGTAAGATAACTTTTCTAAAAGCAAAAGTACGGATAATTAATTTATCCGTACTTTTTAAGTTCAATAAAATAAAGCTGCATTAAAATTTAATGCAACTTACTTTATTACTATTTATCAGCTTTTAATTCAGCCATACAATGTTTGCAAATATTCTTGCCTTTGTAGTTAGTAACGTCTCTAGCATCTCCGCAGAATATGCAAGCTGGCTCATATTTCTTTAATATGATCTGTTCACCATCTACATATATTTCCAAGGCATCCTTCTCAGCAATGTCCAAGGTTCTTCTTAACTCTATAGGAATAACTATTCTTCCTAATTCGTCTACTCTTCTTACTACACCAGTTGATTTCATTTTAAGTTCCTCCTCTATACATCATTCGACATATTTATAATTAGATAATAACAAATATGTCATTTAAAGTCAATTGTTTTTTATAATTTTTTTCATTAAATTACAAAATTCTTCAATGACTCCGTCATATAGTAAATATACTACCATATAATTGAAATGTCAATATCTTTAGCAAGGAATTATATTTTTTGGATAAAAGCTTTTATGCCTTGAAAACACAGGGGTACATCATTTAAATGTGAATTTTTCATAAAAAGATATAATGTAAAACAAATTAATTAGTAAGAAACAGCCAATAATAAAAATAGTAATTATATGGATTGTTCATAATATAAAATGTCGAAAATAGAGAAAACAAAGAATATACAGCATATAAGCTAATAGTCTAATATTGTACAAGTTCTTCGACATTACAAAAAATACCTATATAAATACTACCATATAGAATTATAGGGAAAACATGTAATTAAAACATGTGAAACATAGTATTACAAATTTTAATATGATACGAAATGTAAAAAAAAAGAAAAATTTTTGTGAAGCTTATTTGGTAATTTTAATTATTATTATTTTACTTTTTATTTAACTATAAGTAATTATTACCAAAGTGGTTTAACAATATACATTTATTTTATATTTTCAATAGTTGATAAATAATACGAAATAGAATAAAATAATCTATATGTAGTTACAAATGAATGGAGGATAATTAATGGCAAAAAGGAATTTTTTTGACGGCCCGTTGTACACGATTACTAATTATATATATTGGTTTGCTCTTTCTAATATATACTTCATGCTTTTAAACTTTTTATTTATTTTCTTTTTAATGACTCCGCCGGTAGATGCATCACAAGGATATTCGTCAGGATATTATGTTTTGCTTTTTATTGCTTCTTTACCTATAGGACCGACGATAACTGCATTGTTGTCAGTTATGGGTAAGATAATTCGTGAAAAGGATGTATCTGTTACTAGGGAATATTTTAAATCGCTGAAGCAAAGCTTTAAACAGTCTTTCTTGGCTTGGTTTATAGAATTATTGCTAATAGTAATAATGCTAGGTGACATTAAGTTTTTTGGTACAAGGTCATATGGAGCATTTTTGATTCCTATTTTTTATGTGTTCATAATCATTATATTAATACTCGGGTTATATGTGTTTCCAATAATTTCAAGATTTTATTTAAAGCTGTCCGATGTTTATAAATTAGCGTTTTATTATGCAATCAAAAAGTTTAAAGTAACATTATTCAACATATTTGCTATTGTGGCTTCAGTATTTTTAATGAAAATGATGCCATCCATAGTAATCATATTCCTTGGAAGTATTATATGCTATATGATTATGCTCAATGAAAATGATGTTTTAAAAGAGCTTGAGGATAGGATTACCGACGCATCTGCTGCTTCTGAAGGGGAAGATGAAGCTGATAGGGAAAATAACATAGAAGAATAGTTTTTGATAAGCTCATAGTATAATGCTGTGAGCTTTTATCTTTTAATAACACAAGTCTCCTTATACGGAAAGTATAAGAGTAGATTTATTTGGGGTGACAAATTTTCCACAGAATATTTAACAACATATCCACAGTGCAATTGTGGATAATGTTAATAATTATTATTAATTATTATCAGTAGTTGTGTGAATAAAAAGTTGTTATTGGAAAAAGATACAAGGATTTGTATTAATAAATTATTGGAAAAATAAAAAAACATACAATTCAGCGGACGAAATATATGATTTAACTTGTAATAAGTTTATTCATACCGTATAATGTAATTAAGCACATAATAAACTTTTTATTATTAAAGGAGATGTATATTCATGGAAGGGCCAAGATTCACAGTGGAATATATTAGAGAGCTGGCGGCTGAAATGTCAAAAAATAATCTGGTTCCATATGAGGATTTGCCTAAATATGACCTTTTTTTATCACAGGTTATAGATTATCTAAATGACAAGTTTTCTGAGGAAAAGTACACTAATAATATTGTTCAAAACTATATAAAAAGCGAAGTAATATCTAAACCGGAGGACGGTAAGAAACGAGGGTATACAAAGCTTCATCTTGCTCAGATGGTTTTACTCAGCCATATGAGACCGGTGTTGACCACTGATGAAATAACGAAAGTATTCAGGTTGGCATTTAACGAAATAAATGACAGAAATGATGATATAATTTCTTGGGAGAATGCTTATAAAATATTTTCAGATATTCAAAAGCGCAGCTTCGATGAGTTTTTGAATGCTCAGTATTTTGATGAAGAAAAGCTAAATGAGTTTATAGCTGAAAGTAAGCTCGGTGACAAGGAGCAGGAAAGGATACTGGTTTTTTTAATAGTTATGACGCTTATAGCTCAAGCTAGTGCTATTAAAAAGCTTGTGCAGAAGATAGTCTCGGATTATGATGCGGAATGATGAAATATCGCCTATGAAAATGTCTATTGTATAAATGCACATATGATTTATAGGATTTTATGAACATTCATCCTTAATTAAACTGTTACTATTAATTAATACTTTATTAATAAAGTAATGTTAATATGTAATTAAGGAAGTCCCCCTTAATTATATATTATTTTATGAGAAAAGAGCATCCCTATAAGATGCTCTGTTTTGTTTTGCACATTTTATCGTAAAATAGGTAATAGAATTTCCAAATTTTAATGAATAGTGTATAATAGTTAAGAATGTATATTCACACAATTGTAAGAAAAGGTTGATAAGCTTGAAGGAAAAAGTTGATGTAAAAGTATCTGTAAGAGATCTCATTGAGTTCATACTTAGAAGTGGAGATTTGGATACGAGATTCATGTCGGCTTCAAGGGCTGTTGAAGGAACTCGTATACACCAAAAGCTTCAGAAATTGAATAAATTAAAATATAGTCAAAGTGGGATGGTATATAATGCGGAAGTGGTACTGATTCACCGTTTTGAATATAACCATATTTCTTTTTCCATAGAAGGTAGAGCGGACGGTATTATAGTACCGTTGGAAGAGAATGAAGTTTTAATGAATGTCATAATTGATGAGATAAAAACTACAACTCGTCCGTTGGAAGACATTGAACAGGAGTATAACCATCTTCATTGGGCTCAGGCTAAGTGTTATGCATATATTTATGCCCTGCAGAATCATAAAAAAAGTATGGATGTACAGCTTACATATTGTGACGTGGAAAATGAGGATATAAAGATTTTTATTAAGAATTTCAGTTTCTTGGAGTTGGAAGAGTTTTTTTCAGATATAGTTAATAATTATTATAGATGGGCTGAACTGGCTGACAACTGGAGTGAGAAAAGGAATGACTCAATTAAAAAGCTAGTATTTCCATTCAGCAATTATAGAAAAGGACAGAGGGAACTGGCAGTATCGGCGTATAAAACTATAGAAGAAGGCAGAAGAATATTCGTTCAAGCTCCTACGGGCATAGGAAAAACCATATCTGCAATTTTTCCAGCAGTGAAGGCTATGGGAGAGGGACATATATCTAAAATATTTTACCTGACTGCTAAAACCATAACAAGACAAGTAGCTGAGGAAGCCGTAAGCAGAATGAGAGAAGGGAAGCTTTTCTTAAAAACCGTCACTTTGACTGCTAAGGATAAAATATGTTTTAATAAAGGTGCTGCATGTAACCCTGAGCAATGCAGTTTTGCTAAAGGGCATTTCGACAGAGTTAATGCTGCCATTGAGGATATATTATTGCAGGAGGATAATATTAGGAGAGAAAAGATAGAACAATATGCGTTAAAGCATAATATATGTCCTTTTGAATTTTCTTTGGATATAACGCTTTGGTGCGACTGCATAATATGTGATTACAATTATGTATTTGATCCGAGAGTGAACTTAAAGAGATTCTTTGAAAATAAGGGTGACTATGTTTTTCTTGTAGATGAAGCTCATAATTTAGTGGATAGAGCTAGAGAGATGTATTCTGCTGAATTAAATAAAAGAGAATTTTTAAAGTTAAAAAAGTCAATGAAATATATTGATAACAATATAGCAAAAGCATTAGGAAAAATAAATACTTATATGCTTTCCTTGAGTAAGGACTTATTAGATAAAAAGTTCTATGTTTTGGAACAATTGCCTGAAGATATGAATCCATTCCTCAGAAAGGTTGTTAAGCTTTCTGAGGAATGGCTTGCCAAGAACGAAGGTAAGGAAGCACATGAGGAGCTATTGCAGTTATATTTTGACGTGCTTGCTTTTTTAAGGATATGGGAGCTTTATGATAAGAAATTTGTTACATATGTTGAAGATAGCAATGATGGATTAAAAGTAAAATTGTTTTGCCTCCATCCTGGAAATCTCATTGATCAAAGCCTGTCTAAAGGAAAAGCTGCCGTTTTGTTTTCGGCAACTTTGATGCCAATGAATTATTTTAAGGATATTTTGGGCGGTGGTGAGGATTCATATACAGTGAAGCTTCCGTCACCCTTTCAGATAGAAAATCAATGTCTTTTAGTAGCGGATTGTGTTTCTACAAGGTATAGACAACGTGAAAAAAGCATAGGTCATATAGTTGAATATATTCATACCTTCATTGATGGAAAGAAGGGAAATTATATGTTTTTCTTCCCATCCTATAAATATATGACAGCTGTATATGAGCGCTTTGTGGAATTACATCCTGATATTAATACGATGCTCCAGCAGGGGGAAATGGACGAAATACAAAGGGATGAATTTTTGATGGCATTTAAAGATGAGCCTAAGGAAGCAATGGCTGCATTTGTCGTGCTTGGAGGAATTTTTTCAGAAGGTATAGACTTAAAGGGAGAGAAACTTATTGGAGCAGTAATCGTAGGGGTAGGTCTGCCACAAATATGTATAGAAAGAGATATTATAAAGGATTATTTCGATAGACAAAATAATAAAGGCTATGATTATTCCTATACATATCCTGGAATGAACAAAGTGCTCCAAGCTGCCGGAAGAGTAGTGCGGTCTGATACAGACAAGGGAGCGGTTCTTCTAATTGATGATAGATTTTCAACAGCAGAATACAGAATTCTGTTTCCGGACCACTGGAGACATGCAAAAATAGTAAGAAATACAAATGAAGTGAGAAACGAATTACGAAGGTTTTGGGGTAATTAGTATAAGGGGTGGATTTTATGAAGTTAAGTAAAGATTCTAGAAAGTACATATTAATTTCTTTTTGCGTTTTAGCCGTGTGCATAGTAGTGTATGTATTATTTCAATATCCGCGTCCGGGAGTAGCTGACCAGGGCGATTTTGACAGAGTTATGTTTGTATCGGGTCTGCAGCTGCCGGAGGCAAATAAAAACGATCCGAACTTTAAAAGATTTTTCGACTATATAGTGACTGATTATACGATTAAGCCTTTCAGTATTGTTGGATTAGTAATTACTTTATTTTCCGATAGTATAGGCTATTTAATAGGCATAATATCCTTCATATGTAAAATACTTGGTCAGAATACTTTTAAAACGGGTTATTTAGCTTTGGCATATGTTGCAATATATATATTTGCAATAGCTGCAATAATAAAATTTACTAACCTTAAAAGTAAAATAACCATTGCTGTTTTCTCTTTGCTAAGTCTGTTTATTCTATTTGATGGAAATTATTTGGTATGGTTCAATAGCTTATATGGCGAACCGATGATGTGTATAAGTCTTTTACTTTATGGTTCCTCTTTGTTATATTACTTTTATAATAAAAATGTTACAAAGTCGGATAATAAAGTATTTCGAAGGGTTTTGTTAACCTTTGCAGCTGCATTTCTGCTCTTAGGTTCAAAGCTTCAGCTTATATCTGCACTGCCTGCCATATTGCTTATGCAGGGAAAAATATTATGGGATAACAGAAAGTTCATTACACGCAGGCAGCTAAGCGGTGGTATTGCATTTTTCTGCATCTTGATATTCTATCCTCTTGAAATGAGCATAACCCATGGTGCAATGAGCAAAGATACTCAATATAACTCCGTGTTTTATGGTGTGTTAAAAGATTCAAAGAATCCAAGACAGGATCTTATAGATATGGGACTGAATCCCGATATGGCTGTTGAAGCAGGAAAACATGCCTATGAAGATGAAAAAGAATATGTAAAGTATATACCGAGAACGGAAATTACGGAAAAAGAATTTTACAGCAAAATGAGTAATGGAAAGCTGTTTAAGTTTTATTTAACTCATCCCTCCAGACTCATACAAGGCATGGAGTATACTGCAACACATGCTTTTTTTACAGGTACCTCTTTGGGGAAGTACTCCAGACAATATAGCGAAGAGCCTATAAGAGAGTTTAACAGATTCACATATTGGTCTCAATTCCGAGAGGATTTTTTACCTAAGAAATTATTATTTGTAGTTGCTGCAGCACTATTAATTCTGGCTGGTTCCATCTTTACATATATAAGAAATAAAGCCAATAAAGAAGTAAGGGACAAGTTATATCTTTTTTGGATGTTGTTATATGTAGGGATGATTCAATTTCCAATGCCTTACATGGGAAATGGACAGGCAGACACAACAAAACAATTATTCCTTTTTGATTTCGTTTTTGATATATTGATGATAATTTCTGTAAGTTGGTGCATCGATACTATGGTTAAGTTAGTAGTTAAGAAGAGGTATTCTCTAAAGTAAATTAAGTTCAGTTTTCGTAATGTTTCCCTATAGTAAATCATACTTTTTAATAACATCTGTAAAAAGCCATCATTGAAAAATGTATTCAATGAGCTTTTTTACAGATGTTTTTTTGTGATTTTTAAGAAAGAAATGGAAGAGATTTTTTGTGAATTATGGGCAATATAAGTGTAGGCAGGCTTTAGTATAAGTAAAGGCAGCTGAAAATAAAAGAGTCTTGTATAAATGACTTTTAAGGGAGGATGAATATTTGAGAACATCTAAGGTTAGCAAATACATGATTATGCTTATGTCATTGATTTTATTTACATCACTTTGTGTTGAAAATATGGTACGTGCGGCAGCAAGCTTTGAAAGAAACAAGGATGACAGCGAAGATAAAGTTGTATATCTCACTTTTGATGACGGACCAATTCCGGGTGTTACGGAAAAGCTACTTGATGTACTTAAGGAATATAATGTGAAGAGTACATTTTTTGTGGTTGGCAAAGAGATAAAAGAAAGAGAAGCTATTTTAAAAAGAATACACGAAGAAGGTCATAGTATAGGAATTCATACATTTAGTCACAATTTTAAAACTATATATAAAAGCGATGAAGCTTTTTTATCTGAGGTAGATGAAACTGCAAAGCTTATAGAAACCGTAATAGGCTGTAAAGCTTCAGCTGTAAGATTTCCCGGTGGAAGTGATAAGATGCTTACGCCTGAACTGTTGGATAAACTGCATGATAAGGGCTACATGATATATGATTGGAATGTAAGCCTTGAGGATGGGTTCTCATCGAATCTGTCTGTAGGAACCCTTATAAAGAATGCAAAGAAGGCCAGAGGAGACAAAAATAGAAGATTTATCTTAGCTCACTGTAATTCTAATAATAAAACCACATATCTAGCACTTCCTACTATAATAGACTATTATAGAGATGAGGGGTTTACCTTTAAAGCAATTGATAAGAACACCGAAGAATATTATTATAAATTTAGAAAAAGATAATGCAAGGGATGTGGAACTATGAAAAAACTGGAAAGGAATTTTTATGAAAGAGATACTCTTTTAGTGGCTGAGGAGCTTCTTGGAAAGCTATTGGTAAGAAGAATCGGAAGTGATGAAATTATGGGAAGAATAGTGGAAGTGGAAGCATATATGGGGGAAGAAGATAAAGCGGCACATTCCTACGGGAGAAGAAGGACGCAGAGAAATGAAGTAATGTATGGTGAAGCCGGTCACATATATGTATATTTTATATATGGAATGCATTACTGCTTTAACGTTATAACTGAGAAGATAGATGTGCCGAGAGGAGTTCTAATAAGGGCGTTGGAACCTGTTAATGGTATAGATATTATGGCAAAAAATAGATATAAAAAATCATATGATGAACTTAATAAAAGCGAAAAAAGAAATATTACCAACGGCCCCGCTAAGTTATGCAG
>JAEZDX010000591.1 GCA_023417975.1 Bacillota bacterium | reverse complement strand
ATTTAATAAACTTTCTTAAATAGTCAACATATAAATAATTAAAGCATATAATAAACTAAAAATAAACTAGGAAAATAATATAATTTAATGAAAACGTTTTAAGCGAATTGAGGTGGCATGAATTTATGTTCGGAATTACATGCATTATCATTTTCACAGCAAGTTTAATTACCGGAGCATGTGTATGTGCATACAGATTGATGATTCATGAATGCAAAAAGCTTCCTGCCGCAATAAAGAAAATGGATTTATAAAAAGTTCTTGTAATTTTCAAAAAACATGATAAAATTATATATGTTAAACAATTAACAATCTTTTAACAGTCCATGTTCATTTCAATATATTTATTTTGGAACAGTAATAATTACTGTTCTCTTGTTTTTTTGTCAAGTTTTCTATGTTTTGCTTATTGCTATGTAAACTTTTATATAATAATATATAATTGGGATTTAGAAACTTATTTCATGGGAGGTAATCATGAAAGTATGGAAAAGGATAGCTATTTTTGCTATTATAGCGGTTGTGTTCCAGCTTGGAGTGCTGATTTATTTAAATAATTTTATGCTCAAGTCATTTACAGTCTTTAATGCATCTGCTCAAGACAATGGAAATAAGGAGGATAATAAAGCAGGCATACGGATGCCCGACAATATAGATAGTATTGATGTATCCTTTGACGGTAAATACTGTTCATATTATAAAGATAGTACACTATATATTGTTGATAATGAAACCGGATTAAGAAGAAAAGTTACATTTGATGGAGGACAAACACTTAACCTTTATAGATGGAAGGAAAGCAGTGCTCAGCTAATAATTGCCGAGCAGGGAGTTATAAACGGTGCAAGTACTCTTAAAATTATGTTATATGATGCTCAATCCGGGAAACAGGAATTATTGAGAGATTTGAGCAGTATTGGTAAAAGTATTAAAGTTGGTTCTATAGAATGTGCCGGAACAAATGATATTATTGTATCCATACTACAGAGTAATGGAAAGTACGATTTATATTATATAGGTGATGAAATCACAAAGGTAGCTTTGAATATTGGCAAAGTTGACGACTTTAAATATGGAGGTAAGGATAAATCAGTTATATATAAAGATAAAGCCTCAAGTAAATATATTAACAGTGCAAATAAGAAGGTTTTTGAATTGAAAAGCGCTGCTTCAAAGCTTTTAGCAGTTGATTTTCAGGGAAATGTATATGTAGCAGATACAAATAAAAATGAAGTGTCTGAAATTTATTTCAAAGATATGAATAAAAGTAATGACACCTGGCACCCTATTGAATTGAAGCAGACGGTTGATGTTTCACAGCTCTTTATAAGTAACAGCGGAAATGTATATATTAATGATTTATTGCAAGGAAAGTTTATAAATGTTAAGGATAATGATACAATTAACTATGAAGGCAAACTTATGGGAGTCTTTGATAATGGTATAATAACTTTGAAGGATGATATAGTAAATAGAATTATGTTTGATGAAAAAAATAAAAAATAAGGAGGAATACATTTGTTTGGAAATATAGATTTGCTGCAAATATTATTATCTATTCCTGCTATTCTAATAGCATTCACTTTTCATGAATTTGCTCATGCTATAGTTGCAGATAGGCTCGGAGATAGAACTCCAAGATTTCAAGGAAGAATTACGTTAAATCCTATGGCTCATATAGATATTTTAGGATTCATAATGTTTCTAGTGGCTAGATTCGGATGGGCTAAACCTGTGCAAACCAATCCATCTGCATATAAAAATTATTATAAGGATGATATGAAGGTTTCTTTTGCAGGACCTTTAGCTAATCTTATAATCGCTGTAATATTTATGCCAATATTTCTGATATATAGTAAGTTTTTTTCTTATCAGATAATATCCAGTTCAGTTTTATCAGTTATAAGCGAGATTCTAATTAATATAGTTTATTATAACGTTATTCTGTTTGTTTTAAACTTAATTCCTATTCCGGGATTTGACGGATATCATATACTTTCTGATATTTTTCCTTCTACATTTAATAAGTTAAACTATAAAATAGGAAATTTTCAAATAGTTATTATGATTCTTTTTATAGCCACACCTATATCAAGTTATTTGGTAGGGGTTCCATCAAACTGGATTTTTAAAACTTTATATAAGGTTTTTGGCAGTATAATTTATATCTAAATTGCAATAAACAATAGTGACTTACGGAGGATAACTTATATGAGATTGAGGAAAAAGTGGTGGGCAAGGCCGGAAATGGAGGCCAGTCAGTACATTGTAACTGAGCCTAAGGAACTAAAAGGACATTGGAATGAGGAGTTCGGGAAAAATAACCCTTTGCATTTGGAGCTTGGATGTGGAAGAGGAAAATTTATTTCTGACAGAGCAAAGTTGAATTGTGAAATAAATTATATAGGTGTTGATTTAAAGGATGAGGTTCTTATATATGCTCTAAGGAAAGTGGAAGAAGAGGAACTCAGTAATGTAAGGCTTATTCCATTGAATATAGCAATGATTGGTGAGGTATTTGAAAAGGATGAAGTGGACAGGATATATATTAACTTCTGTAATCCGTGGCCAAAGCTTAGACATAATAAGAGGAGGCTTACTCACAGCAGGTTTTTGGATATTTATAAGGGATTTATTAAGAAAGGATCTGAAATATGGTTTAAAACTGATGATAAAGGTCTATTTGAAGATTCCTTTGAATATCTAAAAGAAAGCGGATTTACAATAAAATACCTAACTTATGATTTGCATAGCAGTGATTTTCAGGAAAATGTGGTTACTGAATATGAAGCAAAATTTAGTACAATGGGTATGAAAATAATGTTCTTAACAGCTGTTTTTGAAGGCTAATATATAAGGTAGAGGGCTGCATAATATTAAATGTGCAGTCTTTTTTTTCTGGAAGAAAACAAATAAAATAATAAATCAGTTCATTAATTATTAATACTTTTTTAAATGTTATTTAATACTATATAACATTCTATTTGATATAATATATATACAAAGTTATTCAAAGTCACTAAATAATTTTTTATGTTCATAAATATGGAGAGGGATGGTTAACATAGAAACTTTGAGAATGAAGAACATATTTAAGCAGTTTGCTTTTATGGCAATTTTTATTATTGCTTTTAATTTCTTATTCCGTGCGTTGATTTATGTAATACCGGCAGGCCTTGTTCTCTGGTTTGGCTATAAGGCTTGGAGAAAAATTAAGTTAACTACCAAAGCATATAGTAAAAAGTTTGAAAGTAAGGTTCAGCATAAGGAAATTTCAGAAGATGATGAAATAAAAGATATTTTTAATAGCTTTAATTTAGAAAATAAGAACGTAATAGATGTAGAATATGAGGAAGTTCATTCAGAAATCAGATAATAGTATACTTCAAAATATAAATGTACTGCTGTATTAATAAGGTAATCCCCCTTACCTTATTGTACAGCAGTATATTTTTATTACACATATTTTGGAGTATAACAATTTTTCAGCATGGTGATTTTGAGGAATACTAATATGGAGCAAGCCTGTTCATACATTGTTAACAAATTTGACCAACAGATGACACATACAGCCTATATTATTAATGTGGTATTATTTAGGTTACGAAATATTTGCATAGAGGTGATGAAAAAGTGATACAAATCGAAAATGTAACAAAAAGATTTGGTGACCATCTCGCTTTGGATAACTTGAATCTGACTATTAATAAAGGTGAAATACTTGGATTCTTGGGACCTAACGGAGCTGGAAAATCAACTACAATGAACATACTTACAGGCTATTTATCTGCAACAAAGGGCACGGTAAAAGTTGATGGAATGGATATTCTTGAGCAGCCTGAAATCGTTAAGAAAAAGATAGGCTATTTGCCGGAAATTCCGCCTTTGTATATGGAAATGACTGTTTATGAGTATTTGAAATTTGTTTCAAAGCTAAAAAAGGTAAAAGGAGACACAATTGAGCCAAGCTTAGAGAGAATAATGAATTTGGTAAAAATAAAACATGTTCAAGGAAGGCTCATTAGAAATCTTTCAAAAGGTTATAAGCAGAGAGTAGGTTTGGCACAAGCATTAATAGGTGATCCGGAAATATTGATTTTAGATGAACCTACTGTAGGACTGGACCCAAAAGAAATAATTGAAATAAGAAATTTAATTAAAGATATCGGTAAGGATCGCACGATCATTTTAAGTTCACATATACTTACGGAAGTGAGTGCTGTATGTGATAGAGTAGTAATTATTAATAAAGGCAAGATAGTAGCTTCAGGTACACCTGAGGAACTTTCAAAGAAATTGAGCTATGGAAATAAGCAGGTGATAAGAGTTAAAGCTCCTAAGAAAGAGGCTGCTGAAGCTTTGAGAGAAATTCCGGAAGTTAAGGTTGTCATAGAGCAAGGTTCCTATGAAGAGGATACTGTTGACTTAATTGTTGAAGCTAAGGACGATGTTGACATAAGAGAGAAAATATTCAAAAAAATGGTTGCTAAGTCATATTCACTTTTAATGATTAAGAGTATGGATTTAAGTCTTGAAGACATATTCTTACAGGTTACCACAGGAGAAAAGGGGGAAGCCATAAATGCTGACAATACTAAGTAAAGAACTAAAATCTTATTTTTTCTCTGCAACAGCCTACATATTTATGGGAATATTTTTATTTGTATCAGGCATAGTATTCGCAGTGGCAAATGCTTTGTCCAGAAGTCCCTATTTCAATCAGGTTTTATCCGGTTGGGTATTGTTCGTATTCTTAGTTTTAACACCGGTATTAACAATGAGAACTTTGGCAGAAGAAACTAAGACTAAGACGGACCAATTATTATTTACCAGTCCTCAAAGTATAGCTTCTATAGTTGTAGGAAAATACTTGGCAGCTGTAGCATTGTTTGGAATAACCTTATTAAGCACTGTTTTATTTCCGCTGATACTTAGCATATTTGGCAAAATGCCGGTTTCGGAAATAGTATCAACTTATTTGGGATTCTTCTTGATGGGAACTTGTTTTGTTGCAATAGGTGTATTTATATCATCTTTAACAGATAACCAAGTTGTTGCAGCTATCGGAACTTTCGGCGCGCTGCTCACTTTATATATTATAGATGCCATACAGAATGCACTTCCCAATACCATGGTTTCAGGAATAATTTTTGTAGCTATCTTATTTTTGATAATATGCTTTATAGTATATTCGTCAGTAAAAAATATCATAGTAACTTCCGGAGTATTTCTAGTTGGTGCGTT
>JAEZDX010000576.1 GCA_023417975.1 Bacillota bacterium | reverse complement strand
TTCATCCTTTAAAACTAATTTTATGTTTCTATCTTCCATAATGCATTCAGCTGTATCTATAGCTCTTTTAAGCGGACTGCAGTATACGCAATCGAATTTAACGTTTTTTAGTCTTTCACCCAACTTTCGAGCGTCACTTACTCCCTTTTCGGTCAAATCGGAATTTTTTGATCCCTGGCACCTTCCCTCTGTATTCCAAACAGTTTCACCGTGTCTTGTTATATATATGTTCATCTTAAACGCCTCATTTCTTATAGAGTTTTAATGTCAAGCTATATACTTCATTTTATATCAATATGTGCTCTTCAACAAATAATTTCTTTACAAAATATGACCTCAAACTAATGTATTAATGACTTTATTTCACTAATATTGTGGTAAAATGTAAATGGGTGATGAAAATGAGAAAGAAAATTATAATTACTACAGTCTCTGTTATGGTAGTATTGTCCTTAGGTATTTACGGCTGCAGTGTAAATAAAAGTTTTGCGTTCGGTTCTTCCGAGACAAGCTCTGCAAAGCAGTCCGTTAATGAAGCATCTGCAGCTAACGCATCAAGAAAACTTACAGCCAGTTTAAAGCAAAATATTAAAGTTAATTTTGATGATAAAAATAAGGTTGTTCAAACAGATGTGCAGTCTGTTAATAATAATAGTTCTCAGGATATGAAGCCTGGAACAGTTGACCCTGTTGTGGACAAGCCATTGGCTGCTAAAGAGGTGTTCCTCACTTTTGATGATGGTCCATCCTCAAACACAAAAAAAATATTAAATATACTTGCTGAAAAAGGTGTAAAAGCCTCATTTTTCGTGCTTGGAAGCAACGCAGAAAAATATCCCGACCTTATTAAGGCTGAACGTAATGCCGGTATGACGGTTCTTAACCATAGTTATTCTCACAATTATTCAATGTATAAAACTATTGAATCTTGTGTTGCAGAATTTCAAAAAACTGATGATATTCTAAAAAATATACTTGGTGAACAGCCTCTTGGCTTTATGAGATTTCCAGGTGGGTCCGACAACCATGTATCTAAAGCGAATGTTATGAATGATATACGAAACACCTTTGTAAATAGCGGTAAAGCTTACGTTGACTGGAATATAAGTTCCGGAGATGCCGCTTCAGCCACTGTACCTGCAGATACAATAAAAAATAACGTTCTAAATGATCTTTCAAAGAGAAACTTCGGCGTAGCACTTATGCATGACGCTGCTGCTAAAACTACAACTGTGGAAGCGCTTCCTGCAATAATTGATACGTTGAAAGCACAGGGGTTTGTATTCAGAACCTTTGGAGAGCTTACCATTACTGAGAAAAATGAAATGATAAAGAAAAAAATAATAAATCGAGGCCTACATAAATAGTTCACCTTTTTGAATAACTTGCATATTATAGTAGTGCAAATTATAAGAAGGTGATATTTTGAAAAAGAGATTGTGTATTTTTACAGCCTTATTGTTAATATGTGTCAATATTTCAGGACATGCTGTAAGTAAGCATTCTCTTCCAGTTCCTCCAAAAGCAGCAGTTGTATTTGCTAGCTTGGCATCTGTAAAGGAAGGAAGATATGTCAGTCAGCATAATTCCCAAAATAGCATTGCTGACAAGTCCCAGCTTCCGCCGGTAAACGAACAAAAACCACCAATTAATGTTGAACCGTCCCCCAAAAAAGTATTTCTTACTTTTGATGACGGTCCATCAGGCAATACACCAAAAATACTCAATATACTTAATGCAAATGCTGCGAAAGCTTCATTTTTTGTATTGGGAAGCTGTGCGGAAAAGTATCCTGACATTGTGAAATCTGAGTATAATAACGGTATGGCTGTGTTAAATCACAGTTATTCTCATAGTTATTCAATGTATAAGAGCTTGGAAACTTGTAAGGCTGATTTTGACAAAAGCCATGCAGTAATCAGAAGCATTTTAGGCATAGAACCTTCCGGTTTTATACGTTTCCCGGGTGGCTCTGATAATAAGGTTTCAAAATCTGATGTTATGTCCTGTATAAGAAATGATTTTATAAGCAATGGTATAAATTATGTGGATTGGAATGTAAGCTCAGGTGATGCTGAAGCCGTAAAGGTGCCTGCTGAAGTTATTAAAAATAATGTAATCAAACAGATGGCACATAAGAATCTAGGAGTAATTCTCATGCATGATGCCGGTGCAAAGACTACAACCGTTGATGCACTCCCTTCAATACTCAATTACTTAAAGGAACAAGGTTATACCTTCAGAACCTTTAATGATATTACGTCTTCGGAGCTTAACCAGATGGTTGAAAATAGAATAGTGAATAGAGGCGCTGCTGAAAAGTAGCTTTATAAAAACAAAGCAAGTTGAAAATATGCTATTATGCATTATTTCCAGCTTGCTTTTAAAATGGGTTTGGATAGCTTATTTATTATATATAATTAATGAGCTCAGTAACACTCCTGACGTTATTTTCCCCAGTTTTCAAGGAGATATTTTTCTGCTTCAGCGCACCATAAGCCGTTATTTCTCTTTGTAATCTCAGCCAGTTTTGCAAAGTGAATATTATCTTTTCCCTTTTCTTCAAAATCATCAATAGCTGTAAGCTCCATGTCTATATTGGTATAAATCAATTTCTTTCCTGCTGGAGCTTCCGGAAGTCTCAAGGTTGCCTCAGCTGCACTGTCAAGCCCGCCAATGTGGGTTACCATAACAGCAGGGTTTATAAGTTTTTTCTCAGTCATTCTCAAAGATTCCTTCATATCCTCGGTATTTCCTCCAGTAGTTCCAACAATATGAGTTGAACCGTAATGAACATTATAAAAATTACATAATGCAGAGAAGCTTGTATCTGTAGGTCCCGCGAAGAAATTCAGGCAGCCGTCTCTTCCAAGTATCTTATCTCCCTGTTCAACAACTGTTTTTACAGGAGCATAAACAAACACATCATCATA
The DNA here is from genome assembly GCA_023417975.1 of Bacillota bacterium. Taxonomy (GTDB): domain Bacteria; phylum Bacillota; class Clostridia; order Clostridiales; family Clostridiaceae; genus JAEZDX01. The sequence goes on along the minus strand of JAEZDX010000576.1, from coordinate 1,931 downwards.
TCCGGTACCGCCGGTCAATTCTCTTAAATATGCAGGTGCATCTTCCATATTCTTGGTGTTCACAAAAATAAGTTCTATGCCGTCTTCCTTAGCTTTTTCCGGCGAGAATATGGACTTTGCTCTGTTCAATCTCTTATCATCAATGTCTGTAACTACTATCATGCTTGGCCTCCTGTCACAATGCAGAGCATAATCAATTGCTCCAAGGCCCATAGGTCCTGCAGCAGCCAAAATAGCCAACTTTCCTCCTTCAGCTATGCCCATCCTATGCTCGTAGCTTCCCATTGTAGTATGGTAGCTTGCATGAAAAGCACCTATAATACATGACATTGGTTCCGCAAGTGATGCATCATAATAGGCTTCTCCGTCGTAATGCAGCAAGCAGCCAAGTTCCATTACTTCCTGCGGCATTATTATATAGGTGGCATCCCCTCCGCAATAACGGTAGGAGTATCCAGGCGAATCCATACTGCCTTTATAATTTAGTGCGGGCTGCATAGAGAACTTTTCTCCCTCTTTAAATTCACCCTTCCATTTTGCACCTACTTCAACTATATTTCCTGCCATTTCATGTCCTATAATAATGGGATGGACATCCACATCCTTTGGCACCCTTTTATGATCACTGCCAAGAATTGCAGCTTTATAGCTGGACATGCATATACTGTCCGAAACTACCTTAACCAATATTTCATCATCTTTTATTTCAGGCAGTTCAAACTCCTCTATTCTCAAATCCTTTTTACCATATAATCTTACAGCTCTTGTTTTCATTTATTCAACCATCCTTTCATTTTTCATTATTTATTTTCAGCAGTAAAAAGCTCATAAATATATGCTGCATCGGTTGTACTTCTTAACCTTTCCAATGCCTGCTCATCATCCACGTCGATTGCGGTTGCAATATTCCCAAGTATGCTTAGATGTTCGTCTCCTACTCCTGCTATTCCGATTACCAAATATGCCAAATCATCTCCGAATTTTACTCCGTCAGGAAACTGTAATACTACCATACCTGACTTTTTAATAAATTCTTTAGCTTTACCGACACCATGCGGTATTGCTAACCCCATTCCTATATAAGTTGTCAAATCATTTTCTCTTTCAATCATGGCATCCATATAATCTTCATCTACATAACCACTTTCGTAAAGCATACGGCCTGCCATCTTAATAGCTTCATATTTGTCCACGCTCTTTAGTCCTAACTTAATATTTTTCTTTTTCAATATTGTCTGTGTCTCATATAACTCTTCTTGAATCTTCTCCATACTATCACCCTTCTCCTCCATATAATTGCATAATATCTCAAAAACTGAATTCTCCATAAAATCTTTTACTGAGATGTGTTCTGCATTAGGTGCTGAAGCCTTGGCACGATCCGTTAGCTGCTCATGGGTAATAACTAAAACTGCATCCTCAGGTATTTCTTCGATGGCACAATTTATAACTTCTATATTTATACCTGCCTTTTTAAGCTTATTTCGCAGTGTAGTCGCTCCCATGGCACTGGAACCCATACCTGCATCACATGCAAAAATCACTGTACTAATTTCTTTCGGGGTTTGTACTCCCTTAAGTTCTTTTGTCTTTGCCTTAGCATCTTCAAGTTCTGCCTCGTTAATTTTGTCAGCCGATTTTTTTACAAAGTAGGCTGCTACTACAAAGCTCACTGCCGCTGCCACTATTATTCCTGCCAATACACCGAAGTATCCTCCTTTTGGTGTCATAGCCAAGAAGGCAAATATACTTCCTGGTGATGCTGCTGCTACAAGTCCTGCTCCAAATATCTGGAACACCAATAATCCACTGGCTCCTCCTGCTATTACTGCTAGTAATAATGCCGGATTCATCAATACATATGGGAAATATATTTCATGTATACCACCTAATAAATGTATTATTATCGCGCCTGGTGCAGACTGCTTGAT
>JAEZDX010000573.1 GCA_023417975.1 Bacillota bacterium | reverse complement strand
GGCCTTGGCCTTGCCATTGCTAAAAGCATAGTTGAACTGCAAGATGGAGCTATGAATATAGAGATAGACGGAGATGTATTTAAGGTTACCGTTGAATTCAGAAAGTAAAGGTAATACACTTTTAGGAGTTTGAAAAATTCTGAGACAAAACAATGTAAAGATGTTATAATACTGTCTATAAATGAAGGATATAAGCAAAAGAGGGGATAATATGAGCACTATTGCAGGAAACGGATGCGAGATTTTGGTTCCTTTTAACGAGAGGAAACCTTTAGAGGAAATAGAAAAAAGTTTAACTACAACTTATAGAAAAAAAATATGGTCCAGATTTTTAAAGGCTATAAAAGATTACAAGCTTGTTGAAGACGGAGATAAAATAGCAGTAGCTGTGTCCGGCGGTAAGGACAGTATGCTTATGGCAAAGCTTTTTCAGCAGCTTAAAAAGAACGGTCAATATGATATAGAGCTGGAATTTCTTTTGGCAGACCCGGGATACCATCCGGACGTAAAGAAGCTGATGCTTGATAATTGTGAGTATTTAGGAATACCGATTAAAATATTCGATTCGGGAATTTTTGAGGTTGTGGACAGGATAGCAAAGGAATATCCATGTTATATGTGTGCAAGGATGAGAAGAGGAGCTCTTTACTCAAGGGCGCAGGAATTAGGCTGTAATAAGCTGGCTCTTGGGCATCATTACAATGATGTAATAGAAACTACAATGTTAAATATTCTTTATTCGGGAAATTTTAAAACTATGCTGCCTAAGCTTAAAGCCACTAATTTTGAAAATATGGAACTCATAAGGCCGCTTTACTTTGTAGAAGAGGAAAATATAGAAAGGTTCACACAATACAGCGGAATATGGCCGTTAAATTGTGCATGCATGGTAGCTGCTAAAAAAATAGGAAACAAGAGATATGAAATTAAAGAGTTCATCAAGGACTTTAAAACCAAGTTTCCTGATGTTGAAAAGTCCATCTTTAAAGCTGCAGAAAATGTAAATATGGATGCTGTACTTGGATGGCAAAAGGAAGGGAAAAACTATTCATATTTGGATTTTTACGATGATGAAAATTAAGCTGTGAATTTATGAAGGAGTCGGTATTGCCGACTCCTTTGACGTTAGGTGACTTTAACATTATATATCTTCATATTAAGACAAATAAATTGAAAAAGAGTAAAATATTATGATATAATGAGTCTAATAATGTTCAGACTCTTACATATATAGAACACACTAAAAATCTTATATTGTGTTGAGCAAAAATATTCAATTTTCAAGGATTTTTTGCGAAGGTAGAATGTAATGGACTTTATGCGTTCTATACAGCTTTAATAAAAAAGATAATACATGCGCAGAAAGGAGAAAAAATGAGTTTTAAGAAAGTTTCAAAGAACCATAAATTTAATGCTTTATTTATGTGGATGTTCTCCGTCATATTGACCTTTGGTGCCTATGCTACAGGAGGTATTGATTATGCAATCAAAGCAGGAATAGATATGGCGGCAGCATCGGTATTGGTAACCATTTTGATTTTTCTGCCTATAAACGACTTTTTAAAATCTGTTTTAGTGCCCATGATACCTGCAGTTGGAGCGGTTGGTATGTCCGTAATATCCGGAGGTATTGAAAGAATGTTTAATATTTATATATTGGCAGTTATTATGAGTTCTGCTTACTTTAATAAAAAAGTATTGGCTGTGTTTTCCGGTATCTTTACCTTCATACTGTTAACATGCTTCATTGTTTCTCCTACATCACTGTTGGGAAAAGCTTCATCACCTGGACAGTTTATATCATGCTTTGGTGCATATATATGTTCCGTTATGCTGTTATACTGCATTACTAAATGGGGTAATGAGCTTGTTCAGAATTCCTTAGAGGAGAAGAAAAAAGCTTCGGAGGCTTTGGACAAGCTGAGCGGAAGTGTAGTAAAGCTGGAAGAAGTAGCAGGTATGCTTATAACTAATGTAGATGATAACGGAAATAATATAGATAGTATATTGCAGGGCATTGGCATGGTGTCCGAGGGTATGAGAGAAATGTCAAGGTCTGTAGAAGAAACTGCGATATCTGTAAACAAGGCTAATAGTGCCATGTTGACTTCGACGAAGCAGGTTCAGGATACGTATCAATTATCAAAGGATATAGAAAAATCCTTTGAATCGGCAGCAGAATCTGTTCATGCAGGGACTAAAGAGGTTGAGGACATGTCAAAGCAGATGAGGATAATAAGCACTGCTGTAGAGACTGCGCTGAAGACTGTAACTAATTTAAAGGATAAAATGGACAGTATACAAAGTGCCCTTTCGGGTATAACCAGTATTGCAGAACAAACGAATCTTCTTGCCCTTAACGCTGCAATAGAAGCGGCCAGAGCAGGAGAATACGGCAGAGGTTTTGCAGTAGTGGCGGATGAAGTAAGGAAATTGGCTGAAGAAAGCGCTCAAACGGCTCACGAAATACAAGAGATAACTACAATAATACAGGAATCAACGAATGAAGCCTTGACTAGTGTTGCAAGTGGTAATAAGGCAGTAGAAAACGGTAATGTAAAGGTAGACAATATTTTACAGGTGCTGCAGGAAGTAAACAAGTCAGTTGAAACAGTAGACAACAAATTGAAAAAAGAGTATGCCATGATTGACGGTTTATTAAATCATATAACAGAGAGCCAAAGCCAATTGGAAACTATTGCGGCTGTATCGGAAGAAAACAGTGCGACTACAGAGGAGATACTGACACTAACTGAAACTCAGGAAGAAACTATTGCAGAAATAGCGGAAAAAATGCTGCAGATAAAAGAGCTTGGAGTAAGTCTAAAAACAATTACAGAATAGATGATTGTGAGTCTTACTTAATGTTGTCACTTTGTGTTGTAACTATATTCTCAAGTTCATTAATTTGTACAAGTATTAACACAAGGAAGTTGGTCAGTTCTGTGACTGTGGAACAGGCATACAGTAATTGTTATCGTATTTTGTGGATTATATAAGTAAGGTTGATTATTTTGCAACAATAGTAACAGTACATGGTCTGCACCGTACATGATATATTCAGTTGGGAGACCACCTATATATAATAAAATTGTAGGTGGTCTTATTATAAGTAATCCCGAATTAGTATCTTAATATTTTACTATTCTACCAATTTACTCTTTACATCTTTATAATTCCCTTTCAAATCCTTTAGAATATCTTCATTAACCAATGACTGAGGTTCTATTACCTGTTCATCTGAGGTACTCTTTTTAGAATTTGATTTAACAACTTTATATATTCCCTGTCCGGATCCTACTGGTACATAACAATCAGGATTATCTACACCCTTACGTAAAAACATTAGTAGCTTTTCACCATTCTTTGGTGTTACATCATCGCTCATTTGAATGAGCTTTATTTCTTTTAAATTTTTATCTCCTTTGATTATATCAGCAACTTCTACAGTTGTTACAAAACTTGTTGTGCCCTTATAGTCAATTTCCAGAGTTTTATCGCTTCCTATAACTTCAACAATTGTATCAGACTTTTTTTTCAATTCAGATAATCCGCTTATTTTAACTGCTGAGGCCCATCGATTAACAGTTTGTGGTGTATTTGTACCGGGGGCTTTTAAATAATGCACACTTAAAATCGTTACCAAACCTAATATTATTGCAGACACCGCTAATATACTTCCAAATTGTTTTTTCAATTTACCCAACCCCTCCTACTAGAATCTTCCATATCTATCTACAAAGAGATCATCCTCAGTGGTTTGAATTACTGAAGTTGCATGTATGTCATAGTAACCACAACTTACATAATTTAGGCTTATAATAATTTTTTTAGATAGCTAAATAGTTCTCTATACATTATTATACATTACAAAATGTATGTAGTAAATTGTAACTAGTTGAAATATTTCACATATTTTGAAGTAATGTATTTGAATCATAGTTTTGTACTTTTCAAATGAATCAGTTTTTATTGCCGAGCAGCGATAGCTGGAGTTGACGCTTGATATATAGTTGATATTCTAGTGTTATCACATAGAATCCTGGAGTTAAATAGAGAAAAAGCATTTAAGGTAGTTATACATTAGGACAATTATAAAGAAAAATGGTGACAGGGTTATGCTGCAAAACCTACCTTTTTTTATGATTTTAGGGACATGATTAAGTAAAACTCAAGAAGATAAAAGATGGAGGAAAACCTCCATCTTTTATACTGTTGCTTTGAAAACCACTGGCTATGCCAGTGGGCAAAAAGGCTTTAGCTCTGAGCAAAAAATAGCTCCTATGATAGAATGAAAGCGACTGACAATCGCAAAACAATTAATCATAGGAGGTGCCGTATG
>JAEZDX010000525.1 GCA_023417975.1 Bacillota bacterium | reverse complement strand
TCAGATGAAACAAATATAGCTGTAGGAGAAGTGGCAGAAACTGTAGGGCAGGTTGCAAACGGAAGTTTTGAGCAGGCTCAAGATATAGCTAAAGGAGTGGATGCTGTAGAGGAGCTTGCTGCAAGTATTGATTCCATAGCTTCTTTATCAGGAGATATTGGCAATGTGTCGATGAGTGCTGATAAATTGAGTAAAAGTGGTATTAAGATTATGGATACACTAACAAGTAAAACAATAGAGGTAAACGATGAAACCAGCAAGGTAATGATAGTTATAGAAGATATGAATCAATCAACTGAAGAAATAGGACTAATAACAGATACAATCAACAGCTTAGCCGATCAAACTAATTTATTGGCTTTAAATGCTGCCATTGAAGCTGCAAGAGCGGGTGAAGCCGGCAGAGGGTTTTCTGTTGTAGCTGATGAAATAAGAAAGCTGGCGGAACAGTCTGCCAATGCCACCAGTCAGATTAAGGAACTTATACTAAGAGTGAGAGAAAAGTCTATTCATGCAGCTATTGCAATGGGAAATGCAAAGTATGTCGTTGACGCTCAAGCTGAAATTGTTGAAAACACAAGAAGTATCTTCAATGAGATTTCTCAGTCTATTAATGCTTTGGGAGAAGAGGGAGATAGAATAAACTCTACTATTACGGAAACTAATAAACAAAAGGATCAAATATTGGAAAGAATGCAGAGCATTTCTGCTGTAGCACAGGAATCATCTGCAAGTACCGAACAGGTTTCCGCAAGCACTGAAGAAGTTACTGCTACGATGGCTGAATTCAGTAAAACGGCCAAAGAACTAAAAGAGTTGGTATCTGTTTTAGAAGATGAGATAAATAAATTCAATATATAAATAATAATAATAAACTCCCCTTAGAAGCATCTTGGGGAGTTTATTGCTATAAAAATTTATTCATTACTAAGGTTTTAAAACAACTTTAATACAGTTATCCATCTTTTCATCAAAGATAGTGTAAGCCTCTTTGCCTTTATCTAGCGGGAGAACATGGGTAATTATATCTGTAGCATCGAACTTTCCTTGCTTTATAAGGTCCAAAATTCTGTCAACATATCCATGGGCCGGACATTGACCCATTTTTAAAGTTATATTTCTTGAAAAGAAGTCTCCTAATGGGAACATATTATACCTTGCACCATATACACCTACCATTGATACGGTTCCGTTTTTTCTAACGGCTTGAGCTGACATTTCAATAGCAGATTTTGAACCTCCTTGAAGCTTAAGAAAGGTTTCAAGCTTCTCAACAACAGTCATGGCACCATCCATACCAACGCAGTCAATAACAGCATCAGCTCCGCCGTGTGTAATCTCCCTAAGAGTCTCACCGGTATTTTCGTAGTCTTCAAAATTAATTGTTTCTACACCATTGAATTTTTTCGCGTGTTCAAGTCTGTAGGAAACTCTGTCTACAGCAATAATTCTTTTAGCCCCCATGTAGGCTGCCCACTTTTGCGCCAAGAGTCCTACAGGACCACAGCCAAGAACGACTACGGTATCTCCGCTTTTTACACCGGCATTTTCAACTCCCCAGTAGGAAGTAGGAAGTATATCTGTCAAAAATAATACTTGTTCATCTGTTAATTCATCGGGCATAGCTTTTGGACCTACATTTGCATAAGGAACTCGGAGGTATTCGGCCTGCGCGCCGTCATAACCTCCAAACAGATCTCCGTAGCCCAAAATTCCGCCTACTTCGCCGTGCTCGTTTGAATTATCACACTGGCTGAAAAAGCCGTGCTCACAGTACCAACAGTGACCGCAGGAAACAGGGAAAGGCACAATAACTCTATCTCCCTTTTTTATATTTCTAACGTCCGGTCCGACATCTTCTACTATACCCATGGCTTCATGTCCTATTATAAAGCCTCGGGGCATTTTAGGAACGGTTCCGTGTACAAGATGCAAATCTGAGCCGCAAATGGAAGTTGAGGTTATTTTTATTATGGCATCATCCGATTTTATTATTTTCGGATCTTTTACGCTTTTGATTTCAATATCCCTCATGCCTTGGTATGTTATGGCCTTCATAGTATCACCTCATATTTTTTAAATTACTATATTTTTTGATTAATATAAATATTTATACAACATATTAGCTGAGAGATAGTACAATGTACTATAAGTGCATATACTAAAGGAGTAGATTTTAAGTTATAATTAATTTAATAATATATTGTGAGTGAGGAGATTTTATGAGCAGGTATGAGGATAATGCAGTCAGAGAAATGATAGCATGGCAAAAAGAGATGCAAAAGAAACCTGGCAGTGCAGGCAGTATAGCAAAGAATCTTCAAAGTAAGATGAACGGTATAATTCCTGAGAAAGCCCATGAGATAATAACCGAGGCCATAAAAAATATGGTAAAGGCAGTGTTGTTTGGATCAGAGTATACCGCCGCAGCTCCGTTAATGCAGGGAGATCTTGAGACAAGAGAGAATTTGGTAAGGGAAAAAATACAATTATATAAAAGGGCTGCAGCCGTAAGTGGTGCAGGAACAGGAGCTGGAGGGATACTGCTGGGATTAGCGGATTTTCCTATATTGCTAAGCCTAAAGATGAAATTCTTATTTGATACGGCAGGCTTATATGGGTTTGATGCAAAAAACTATAAGGAAAGACTTTATATGCTATACGTCTTTCAATTGGCATTTTCCAGTCAGGAAAGAAGAAATGACATATTTGAGATTGTGGCTGATTGGCATAATTATTCTAAAGGACTTCCAGAAAATCAGGATTACTTTGACTGGAGGACCTTTCAGCAAGAGTATAGGGATTATATAGATATAGCGAAAATGCTTCAGCTGGTACCGGGTATAGGGGCTATAGTGGGAGCCTATGCAAATTATAAGTTAATGGATAAACTGGGTGATAATGCTATAAATGCGTACAGAATGAGAGTGATTAAAGTTGAATAAAACTTCCTCACAACAGAAGCTATTTCTGCTGTTTATATTTGATGAAAAGTCTTCCTGCTATGACTTAGGTAAGATTTACTATTTGGCTTATAATAGGTTTAGCAATATATTTCCTATATGGATATAAAAATAGTACATTGGGTAAGCAAAATAAAGTTTAATACTATGTCAGGTATATTGGAAAAAGAGAATAAACAGATAGTTTGAAAGGTATGAGTGCCTAGTAATATGTGTGAGCAGCCGGTTGCTTTTGAAGCCGGCTGCTTTTATAGATTTATTTTAAACTTAAGTATTGTCACTAGGGTGGGGGATATTATGAGGTTGCCCTTTGTGCAGCTGAGGCAGTACTCTGGAAAGCGCATCGCTCTGTTCCTTTGTTATTATTCCGGAGGATACAAGCTCTGTAAGCAGATCTGTTTTATTCTTTGGATGCTGTGCTATATAGGATTTTCTTTCAGCTTCGTTCATTTTCTTCATCCGCTCATATTCCTCTGATTTTTCCTCTCTCTTTTTAGCCATGTATTCATTTATTTTATTTAGCTGTTCCTGACTTATAGTACCCTTGGATACTTCTTCCTTTAGAGTGTCCTGAAGTCTTTCGTTCCTTTGCTTTGAAAGTCCGTCTTTCAGCTTTTCGGCCTGCTCTTTAGTTATTATTCCTGAAGAAATCAGTTCATCGAAGGGATCTTTTTTTTGTTTGCGATTATTCTGTATGTATTTTTCTCTTTCTTCTTTGGTCATTGCTTTGATTTTTTCAAATTCTGACTTGTGTTCCTCCCTTCTCTTTTTAAAGTATTCCTCAATTTTATCAGCTTGCTCCTTGGTTATAATTTTATCGTCTACAAACTTCTGAAGGTCGCTCTTAAGACTCGCTTTGAAAGTACCCTTTACGTCATCCATTGATGAAACTGGGGTGTTTTGAGGGTTTTCAGCAGCTTTAGTGCTATCGGTGCCTCCAACAGATAGAATAAGCACTCCGGCTAAGGAGGCAGCCATGATTTTCTCTTTGATTTTAGTTTTATTCATTGTTCATTACTCCTTTCTAAATATATTTTTCCAATATGGATGAAAATTATAGGTAGAATTTGTGGCAATTTTGCAGCATTGTCATTAGCTTATATAATAAGCTCCATAAACACTTAGTATTGGCGCAATTATGGAATATGAGTTCATATTTGGTATATAATTATTTTGTAAATAAGGGGGATTTTTTTAATGAATTTATTTATAATGTAGATAATGATGTCAATTAAGACAACAATGTGACAGCAAAAGGAGTTGAATTCCTTGAATGACAACAAAAGAATTATATTTAAAAACATAAGAAAGGATATAATAATTGCTGCTTCTGTAGAAATTATTATAATCTTATGCGTAGTTATATCACTCTATAATGCAAGTAAAAATGAACACGAAAGGGCTGCGCTTGTAAATGTGCTGGGAAAACAAAGAATGTTCACTCAAATACTTGCAAAGGATGCAAATAATAAATATGAACTTATGCAGGCTGAGCTCCTTGGAAATATAACGGAACCGGAAGATGTCATAAAAGGCAAGAAGGGTAAATTAATAAAGAATATTGAAGAGGTAAAAAGTCAATTTATTGCAACTAAAGAACAGATAAAAGAGGGAAGGATAGTAGTTGAAAGTAAATCCATAGCACTTGGAGGCGCAACAAAAAGGATAGGAGATATTACAGAGAAAATAGATAATATATGGGATAATTTTTGTGAAGCATTGGATGTGATACAAAACCAGACAACCATTGATAATACGTTTATTAATGCAATAATCTATATTAATGATAATAATGAAGCACTTATGAATTATAGTAATGAAATAACAGAGATACTTGTAAATGATAAAGAGACGGAAGGGATTTATTATAAAACTATTTACTTATGTTCGTTTTTAATGTTTCTTATAACTTTGGTTATCTTCTTTGTCAGGTTATTTAAGTATCTGATTTTGCCTTATGAGGCGTTTATATCCGGCATGAACAATATAGGTATACTAAAGCAAGAGAAGCCACTGAGGAAGACTACCAGAAAAGAAATCGTACCGGTGATAACGGAAGTCAATAGGATGTCTCAAAAGATAGAAAGGCTTATATCTCTTATAGAAAGTATAAATCAAAATCTATCTATATCGCAGGAGTTGGAATTTATATTTAATAAGTTTTCTTTCTTTATTCCTTACTCCTATATAGGGGTTGCCCTTGTTAAGGACGAAGGAAAAACCTTAGAGGCCTCATATGGTATTAGCGATGGAAGTGTAGTGGGAATGCCAGGAAACTTAATGGGCAAGAGATTCGAAATAAATAGTACAAGCCTTAACCACGTTGTTGAATCAGGTGAACCAAGAGTAATTAATGATTTAGGCAGCTACAATTCCGATAAGCCTATAAGTGAATATAATAGAATTATTATGGCTTCGGGTATTAAATCATCTATAACTCTTCCTTTAATTTCAAACAGTAAGCCCCTAGGAGTAATATTTTTCTCCAGCACAAAAAACAATGTATATACCGAAGAGCATATTCAATTTCTTAAGGTCATAGCACAGAGTATAACTATAAGCTTTGATAAAAACATATTTGTGGATAACCTGTTGTACAGTAGCTTATTAGCCATGGCTAAGCTGGCAGAGGCAAGAGATGAGGATACCGGTGAGCATTTGGAGAGAATGCAGAAGTATTCAAAGCTCATTGTCAAGTTATTATATGAGGATAGCCTATATATGAACGAAATTGATTTACATTACATAGATGATATTGAAAGGTTTAGTCCGATGCATGACATAGGTAAGGTTGGAGTTAAGGATGGAATTCTTCTTAAGCCTGCCAAGCTTACGGAACAGGAATTCAATGAAATGAAGCAGCATACTATTTTTGGAGGAAAAGTATTAAGAGCCGCTGAGGAAAATATAATGAAGAGCGGAATCAGTATTTTTAGAATAGGTATCGAAATAGCGGAAGGACACCACGAAAAATGGGATGGCTCAGGTTATCCCCAAAAGATTTCGGGTCAGCAGATTCCCTTAAGTGCCAGGATTGTAGCGGTAGCTGATGTGCTTGATGCACTTACCAGCAGCAGGCCTTATAAAAAGGCATTTCCTTTTGAGGAGTCCTTTAACTATATAATTGAAGGAGGCGGAAAGCATTTTGACCCGGAAATAATAAGGGTAATTTCACGAAATAAGCATAAAATATATAGATTATATAAATCCTTTCATATAAATAAATAAGTTAAGTTGTTAAAATGTATGTGATAAAATTATATAGATTATGGAATTGCTGGAGGAGTATGTATGGATAAGAATTATAATGGTATAGTGATTTTTGGAGAGATGGGTGCAGGTAAGGACGCTCTGGCTTCGCAATTAGTGAAATTGAAAGAGAACTCTAGGATATATAATATAGGTGTTTTATGTAGAGAAATGATGAAAGTTGCTAAGGTTAATCCTGCCTGGAGAGGGCTTGAAAGATATATCGGTCAGACTACAGCAGATAAGCTTAGGGAAATGGATAAAAATATTATGTGCGATTACATTCTGGCGCTTATATATGAACGAGGACATAATAAGTATGGATGGGATAATGGTGCTTTGGATGGAAATGAATTTAATGAGGCTATTTTGCAGCAGCTGTCTGTTATGAGAAAAGATGAACTTTCAATTATAGTTGGAGGAAGGACGCTGCAGGATTTGGAATATTGGAAAGATAGGAAATTTCTCATTGTAGGAGTAAAAATAAGTGAAGAGATAAGAAGGACCAGACTGGTTCAAAGAGATGGGGAAAGAGTTGTTAAAAATAGCAGTTCCACACATAATACAGAGACGGATGTAGCTCACATTGTAAATGATTTGAGTGATGAGATAATATATAATGACGGAACTTTGGAAGATTTAAAGAAAGAGGCAGCGGAGCTTTTAAATAAATACAACTTTGTATAACCGGCTATGTATAGTGTTCCAAGTTCAACTATTAACTTATACATGGTCAAAAACTGTTGAAGATTCAGTATTTTGACACACTAAGGCATAAAGTTGTTCATCTATAAGACATCATAATGCAATAAGGACAAAGCAATTTACGATTAAGTTGTTAAACGTAGATTGCTTTTTTACTTGTGAAAATAATAAAATTGTACCATTTTAAAATAAACAGACATATAATAAAGTTAATGAAAAATAGGAGGGGGAAGCCTTGGTAAATTATATTCAACTTACAGATGTTAAAAAGCATTATAAGATGGGTGAAATGGAAATAAAGGCTTTAGACGGGGTGAATTTTACAATCGACAAAGGAGAGCTTGCTATAGTCGTTGGACCTAGTGGAGCAGGAAAAAGCACCATTCTGAACATATTAGGGGGAATGGACAGTACAACCAGCGGTGATATTATTGTGGATGGAAATAACATAAGCAAGTATACAAAAAAGCAGCTGATAGGTTATAGAAGACATGATATAGGCTTTGTGTTTCAATTTTATAATTTAGTACAGAATCTTACTGCAATTGAAAATGTGGAACTGTCTGCTCAAATATGTGAAAATCCACTGAACCCTGAGCAAGTATTGGAGAGGGTAGGGCTGATAGACAGGATGAATAACTTTCCCGCACAGCTTTCCGGTGGAGAACAGCAGAGGGTGGCTATTGCAAGAGCCCTTGCAAAGAACCCTAAGCTTTTACTGTGCGACGAACCTACCGGCGCACTGGATTACAATACCGGAAAGGCTGTTTTAAAGCTATTGCAGGATACATGCAAATCCATGGGGATGACTGTAGTTGTTGTAACTCACAACCTTGCCATTACACCGATGGCGGATAAGGTAATAAGGGTTAAGAACGGAATTGTGGGAAGTATAATAGTTAACGACGAGCCAATCCCTGTAGAAAGGATTGAATGGTAAACATGAAAAGTGCACTATTTAAGGATACTTTTAGGGAGATAAGGCGTACGAAAGGCAGATTTATTTCCATTTTTGTCATTGTTGCTTTAGGGGTAGGCTTCTTTGCAGGTATAAAAGCTACATGTCCTGATATGAAAATTACAGCAGATAAGTATTATGATGATTACAATCTTATGGATGTGAGACTGATTTCCACGGTAGGATTTAATGATGACGATATAAATAGGGTTAAAAAGCAGCAAGGTATTAAAGGTGTATTTCCTACATATTCTATAGACACCATTATGTGCGAAAAAGATAAGGATTTTGTAATAAAGGTGATGGCTCTTCCTGTAGATAAGATTAATGCTCCTGATGAAAATTATATTAATAGGGTAAAGCTGGTGAAAGGAAGATATCCTCAAAAGCCAAACGAGTGCGTTGCAGAAAAAACAAAGTTTTTCGACTCGGGAATGGAGATAGGTTCAAAGATCAGTTTGTCATCCGGCACTGATAAAGATATAAACGAGAGTCTAAAAACAAATGAATTCACTATAGTAGGTATTGTTGAAACACCTTATTATGTATCCTTTGAAAGAGGAACAAGCGCTATTGGTAACGGTAAAATAAATAACTTTATAATGATTCCTCAGGAAACATTTAATTTACCGGTTTATACGGATATATTTTTGACTCTGGAGGCTGCAAAAAAAGAGAATTCCTATAGTGATGCATATAAAAATGTCATTGAGGGTGTTAAACTGACGTTGGAGGATATAGGAAAAGAAAGAGCCCAGATAAGATACAATGAGATTTTGGATGAAGCCAATAAAAAAATTGAAGGTAGTAAAGCGGAATTGGCGGCTGGTGAGAAAACAAGGGATACGGAACTCAGCGCTGCGGCTTCAAAACTTTCCGATTTGAGAAAACAAATAGAGGACGGTGAAAAAAAGCTAAACAACAAAGAGAAAGAGGTGAATACCTCAATAAAAGGTGGGGAACTTCAGTTGGTTGAAGCTGAAAAGGAACTTGCAGAGGGAGAGAAGGAGTATAATATCCAGCTGCAAAGCTTTAACAACGCAAAAGCCAAAAGTCAGGCAGAATTTGATGCTGCTCAAAAGCAGATTGATGAAGGACAAATGGAGATTGATAAGAACGAGACTATTCTTAGTGCCCTTAAAGCTTCACTGACTGCAGGAGACGGGCTTACGTATGAGCAAAAGGCAGTAATGCAGTTGGAGATACAAAAGGGCGAGGATGGGCTTAATAAAGCAAAGACGGAACTTACAAAGGCTAAGGCTCAGCTGGAGGCAGGTAAAAAAAAGCTCAATGATGGAGAAGCGCAGCTTCAAGCATCAAGACAATATCTTGATGCTATGAAAAAACAAGTGGACAGTAAAGAAAGAGAGCTGTCTGTTAATAAAGCAAAGGCGCAGAAGGAGTTTGGTGAAAGTCGTAAAAAGCTAGAGGATTCCAAAAAGGAACTGGAATCGGGGCAACGTCAATACGATATAGCTAAACAGGAAGCTGATGCAAAAATTGAAGATGGACGAAAAAAAATTGGGGATGCTGAGGAACAGGTAAAAAAACTTGATAAGCCTTCTTGGTATGTGCTTGATAGAAACTCTAATTACGGTTTTGTGGAGTACTTAAATGCTTCGGATAGAATGAATGCAATTTCACGAGTGTTCCCTGTTTTCTTCTTCCTTATAGCTGCATTGGTTTGTTTGACGACTATGACAAGAATGGTGGACGAAGAGAGAGGATATATAGGAACGCTTAAGGCTTTGGGGTACAGTAAGTTTGCTATAGCTTCAAAGTATCTTATATATGCTGTTTTTGCCAGCTTGGCAGGAAGCATAACAGGTATACTCGTAGGCTTTAAGGTGTTTCCAACGGTTATATTCAACGCGTATGGAATAATTTTTACCCTGCCGTCTATAATCACGGAATTTAATGTGCCGTACGCTGCTGCCTCAACAGCTGTTGCAGTACTTGCAACAAGCTTAGCGGCTTGGAGTGCCTGCTATAAGGACTTGATGGTGGATCCGGCAGTGTTGATGAGACCTAAGGCACCTAAGTCAGGAAAGAGAATTTTCCTTGAAAGAATT
>JAEZDX010000510.1 GCA_023417975.1 Bacillota bacterium | reverse complement strand
GTACGGGTACTTTGCTGCCTAAGCAGAAGAATGGATATATTTTCTCAGGTTATAGGGAGGAACAGGCCGGTGGCGGGACAACTCATGGATGCTTTAGAGGAAAAAATAGAAGCAGGTTCCACTATATGTACAAATAATAACGCGGCCTATAGAACAGTAGCAAAGGAATTAGCTCTTACGCTGTATAAGCTTACTTCTTCAAATCAAGTCATAGAAGAAAAATATGATAATCAAAAAGCAAAGTTATTCGGAAGGCAACTTAAGCGCTTTCTAGCTAGCTTTAATGGAGTTGCTACAAAGTATCTCAACAACTATATAGCTTGGCTTAAGTGGTGGTGTTTTAAGGAGGCCATGAGTTCAGGCTTTAAAGTCATGGATATGTTTCTGAAGGTAGTCTTTAGCAGCGTAAACCTTCGAGTTTGTGATCTGAAGTTTGTAACATCCATACCGGAGAATGCTTGTACCTAACAACAAAGTTTGAACATGACATGTCCATAACAGCATGGCTTGTCTGTGTATAAACACCAACAACTATTTTGTTACAGAGCAATAGCTCAACGGCTGTGCATATTTAGAATTTGCATACCAAATATTTACATATTCCCGCTAAACTTAATTCTTTCTGCAACAGTTTCTTTTATTTTTGGGCAGCTTTTATAAGAAGCTGCTTACTTCTATATTCGCTTGGGGTAATACCGGTGTAACGCTTGAATAGCCGGTTAAAGTAGGTTACATTATCGTAGCCTACTTCTATGGAAATATCTACAATGCTGTATTCCGTGAGAGCTAAAAGCTGCTGTGACTTTTCAATTCTTACAGCATTTACATAGTCAGAGAAGTTTCTTCCTATTTCTTTTTTAAACAGTCTGCATAAGTACTGTGGGTTGAGAAAATATAGCTTTGCCAGCTGGGATAACTGTAAGTCTCTATTATAATAGGTCATAATATAATGCTGGATATGTTCGATAATCCAGTGATTGGTTGTCCTATACGAAGGAAGTGTACTTACGGACTTCCTTTGAAGCTTTATGTCTTTTGTTATAGCTTGAAGTATAATGTTTTCTAAAATATCTACTATCTCACTATATTCGGCTAGCTTTGAAGCTTCTGTTAGCTCAGTGGTATTTAAAGCGTCTTGAAGAAGTCCCTCCTTAACTCCGGTTACGGAACAGACCTTTTTAATTTTTTTGGCTCTTTGCGCGCTTGTTTCTTCTAGCGTTAAATTACCAAGATATATTACGCATATAGGCTTGCCGTTATAAAATACAGGCTTGATAATTTCAGTTAAACCTAAATAACATTCACCTGTAAAGCTCCGTTTTTCCTCCAAGGCTCTCTTAAGTGAGAGCTCTTTGCATTTTAGGCAAAATCTAAAACCGGTAGTAGTTGTTTTTGCGTACTCGCAAAAGTCGCAGCTGTGAATTGTATTTTTTTTAGGCAGCTGTACGAAGGCGGTCTCATGAAATATGCCAGATAGGTCATGTAAGCATATATGAAATTTTTTATCTTTAGAAAGCCATTTTATAGTGGAATTTAATAGATTAAAAGCGTTATTTGTATTCATCTTTTTGTACCTCCGTAAGTAGGATTGTTGTAATTATAACATATTAGTGCTCTATAAATATATAAAATGTCAGTTTTGTTCAATAATAAAATCAATTTTGTGCAGGTAGTGGATTACTATTTCTATTATTATATAAGTAGATAGTAAGTAATAAACTTAGACATATTTAATTATGGAAGGCGGAGATGTAATGAGTATTTACAGCGAGCATTATGATGTAATAGTAGCGGGGGGAGGACCATCCGGAGTTGGAGCAGCGGTAGCAGCAGCAAGAAATGGAGCAAAAGTATTGATAATAGAAAAGTACGGATTTTTAGGCGGTATGGCTACAGCAGCCTCTGTGCCGGCTTTCTGTCCTTACACCGACGGGGAAAAGGTTATAATAAAGGGCATTGGGCTGGAAGTTTTGGAAGCTATGAAAAAGGAAGTTAATTTTGAATCGCCTGTAAAGGATAAAAAAGAAATTATTAAAAGAATGTATGATTGGGTGCCAATTGATACAGAAATACTAAAAAGAGTATTGGATAAATTGGTACTTGAAAGCGGAGCAAAAATGCTTTTTCACACATTAATAACAGATGTAGTATATGAGGATGGCTTTGTTAGAGGAGTATTTGTAGAAAACAAAGAAGGAAGAAATAAAATTTCATGTAATTATATAATAGATTGTACAGGTGACGCCGATATCGTAGTAAAAGCAGGTGGACAGTACGAATACGGAGATGAAGAGGATTTAGTTCAGGCTGTAACCTTATGCTACCGTATTTCGAATATAGATATGGAGGCTATGGAAAAATACTTTAAGGAAAGCGGAGATGACGGGAACCTTACAAAAGCTGTTGATAGAGCAAGGGAAAATGGAGAATTCAATTTTCATGAAAAGCGTGTGTGCGGGTTCTCTGTTCAAAATGATGGTGTAGCTGGACTAAACTTTGGGCACATATATGAAATTAATCCGCTTAAGGCTGAAGATATGACTAGAGCTGAAATTGAATCAAGGCAAAATATTCCCGCTATGATGAATTTCCTAAGAAAGTATGTTCCTGGTCTCGAAAATGCAGTATTAGTATCCTCCGGACCAATGGTAGGGGTAAGAGAAACGAGAAGGATAATCGGTGATCATAGGCTAACAGCTAAGGATTACTTTGAAAGAGTACAGTATGAAGATACTATAGCAAGATATGCTTATCCAATAGATGTCCATGCGTCAAAAGCTAGGAGCATTACTTATAACTATAAGGATGAAAATGATGAGTATATTACGAGTAAATATAAGGATGGCGAAAGCTATACCATACCATACAGGGCGCTGCTTCCTAAAGACTTAAGAAATGTTATCGTAGCCGGAAGACCGCTATCGGCAGACAGAGCAATGCACGGTTCCTTCAGAGTTATGCCGGCATGTTTTGCAACAGGTCAGGCTGCAGGTACAGCTGCAGCAATATGTAGTAAAGAAGGAATTGAATTAAGACAGGTAAATATAAAGGAGCTTCAAGAAAACTTGAAGGAGCAAGGTGCATACTTAGGCTAAAAATAAACAGAGTAGAATTTTACTATCCGAAATAGATAATTCCATTCAGTTTTTTATGAAAGTATTTATAATTAGGGATATCCAATACGAAAACTTAATTTTAACTTATATCAAAATCCTGAAGTTTTAAGCAGGTTATGGGAAAGTTAAAATTGTAGTTGAAGTTGGGTATCTTTTTCATGTAACCGGATTTAACTCAAAATTTAAGGGGGAAAAAAGATGAAAAAAAACCTAATAAAGTTAATTGCGTTAGCATCAATTGTAACTGCTTCTGCAAATTTATTAATCGGGTGTAGCAAAGAAGACAAAAAATCCGAAAACAAAGACGGAAAACCTGCTGTTATGGAGACAATCCAAGTTTGGAGTAATAATGCTTCAACAAAGGAAGAAGATGAAAAGCTAATCGAAGATTTTAACAACGGCGCAGGAAAAGAGAAAGGCATAAAGATTGAATACAAGATTTATGGGGCAGATTATGCCAATGTTCTATCTGTTGCATTAGCTGCAGATCAAGGCCCAAATCTGTTTAAAGTACCGCAAGTAAGTTTGGCACAGTATGCAACCGTAGGATATATTCTTCCGTTGGAAGATATGCCCGGCGGAAAAGATTACATTAAGACTTTTGGAAATTCTCTTCAAGCCGGCTATAACATAATAAAAGGTAAAACATATACAGTGCCTCAGTCAATCAGTACACTTGGAGTGGCATATAATAAAGATTTGTTAAAGAAAAATGGTTTCAATAATCCTCCTGCAACTTGGAGTGAACTGGAGGAAATGGCTAAAACTATAACAAAGAACGGAAATGGCAAAGAATTCGGATTTATTGAAGGTTTAAAGAGCATAGGCTATGCCAGTGTAAACGGAATATGGCAGTATGCTTCTTCCATAGGACATAACGAATTCGACCAAGCAACTGGAAAATTCGATTTTTCATCTATGAAGCCTTTTATTGAAAGACTTTCCAATATGAAAAAAGCAGGCTATTGGTTCCCTGGTTCAGAAGGACTTAATAATGATGCTGCAAGAGCTCAGTTTGCAGAAGGAAACATAGGTTTTAAGCTTTCGGCAAGCTGGGACGCAGGTGTTTGGAAGGAACAGTTCCCATCAAAGATGGAATGGGGAATATGCAGACCTGTTGAAGACACAAACACTAAATACAAGAACTACACCTACCAGACCTTCTCCTTTGCAATAGGTTCAAAATCCAAAGATAAAAAGGAAAAAGCACTTGAAGTATTAAAGCTATTTACATCTGACGAAGCAGCAGCTACGCTGTACGAAGACGGTAAGGCAATTCCTTACAAAGCAGACATAGTAAAGAACGCAAAGAACAAACCTACTACCAAAAACTTTGATGCATTTGCAGATATAAGTGACGCTTACCTCTATCCATTAACACCAAAAGGCGATCTAAAGCTGGAGGGTGATAGCGTAGAGAACGTGCTTGCAAAGTTAATAATTCAAGGCGGAGACATAAAGGGTGGTTTAGCGGATCTTGATAAGAGATATAATGATGCTCTTGACAAGGCTGTAGCTAAAGGGTTAGACATAAATGGATTTATCGACAAGACTGACACAAAAAGTAAGAGTAAATAAGAATTGAATTTTAGCAATTATTGAATTGCTATATTAAGTTATGAACTTGGATATCTATAAAAGCGGCCGGTTATTTTAACTGGCCCAATTACTATATAGAACATACAAAGGTCACTACAGTGTAGCTTCGTGAAAAATTTATGAAGAGAGGATATTTTCGCTTGACAGTGGATATTTTACATAGCGAGAATCCCTAGTAAAACTTTTAGTATGTTCTATATATATAAGGAGGATATGGGATAATGGATACAACAATAAACGCTGAAGGAAATGGGAAAGCTAAAAAAAGATTTTGGCACCGGAAAAATTCAGATGCAGCAACTGCATACTTGATGTTAGCTCCTATGCTCATCGGCTTTCTCTTATTTACTATTTACCCGATAATATATGTAATTAGATATGCCTGCTTTGATTATGACGGCTTTTCAAAAGCATTATATACAGGCTCGGAAAATTTCGTCAGATTGTTTACAAGAGACACAGCTTACTGGAGATCGGTTTTAAACACTTTCGTAATTACATTATGTAAAATTGGCATAGAAATACCTCTGGCACTGATACTGGCAGTGCTGCTGAATTCTAAAACAAGAATAAATAACTTTTTCAGAACGGCACTTTTTTTGCCCACAGTAATAAGTACAGCTATTATCGGCTTAATATTTTCTATTCTTTTCAGTTCCTATAATGGAATTGTAAATAAATTGTTAGTGGAATTTGGAATTGTAGGACAAGGTGTTAATTGGTTTGGAAGCAAGTGGTTGGCCCTGACCGTTGTAGTAATTTCAGCGGTATGGAGCCATGTTGGAATAAATATGATATTATTTTTGATGGGACTTCAAAGTGTTCCTAAGGACCTATATGAATGTGCAGATATAGACGGCGCAAGCACATTACAAAAGTTTTTCAAAATAACTGTGCCAATGCTTGGACCTGTTATGCAGACTATATTAATGCTTGCTATAGTAGAAGGCATGAAGCTGTCGGATTTGGTATTGGTTTTAACAAATGGGCAGCCGGGTGGTTCAACTGAAGTAGTAATGACCTATATTTATAAGTTCTTCTTCAATACAGACGCTATGGCTGCAGGGTTACCTCAATATGGATATGCTTCAGCAATGTCGGTTGTAACTGCCTTGATTATAGGTATTATAACAATAATATATCTGAGGCTTTCCAAGAAGATGACCAATATATATTAAAGGAGAAGTATAATATGGCGAAATTAAAAAAATATTTACCAGGTTCATTAAGATATGTATTCCTCTCTATAGCGATGGTAGTTACACTGTTTCCTATAATATATTTAATCTTGGCAGCTTTTAAGAGTAATTCGGAAATTTTAACTTCTGCTTCAATATTTCCTAAGAGGTTTGTTACTGAGAATTTTCATCAAGCCTGGAAGCTGGCAAATTTTAAGTTATATACATGGAACAGCATATATATGACCTTCTTTATAGTTATAGGTTCTATAATAACATCAACAACTCTTGCCTATGTGCTTAACAGAGGAAAATTTCCGGGAAAAAACTTTATTTATGGAATGTTCCTTTCAACGATGTTTATTTCTTTAGGAACCTCAAGCCTTTTTCCTCAGCTTCAGATTGCAAAGGCTCTTGGCATTAGCAATTCGCTTTGGGGCGTAATAATAATCCGTGTGCTTGGAATTAATGTAACACAGGTTTTTGTGGCTATGAGCTTTATGTCATCTATTCCCTATGAAATAGATGAGGCAGCAAAAATAGATGGCTGCGGCTTTTTCAGAATCTATTGGAACATAATATTTCCGCTGCTAAAGCCACTGATAGCAACTATTGGACTGCTGTCCTTCAGAGCAGCATGGAATGACTATATGCTGCCAATGGTATTTACTTTGGCAAACCCTGAGAAGTCTCCGTTAATAGTTGGAGTAGTAAGCTTGAGAAATACCGGAGAAGCAGCATCTTCATGGAACTTGATGCTGGCTGGTACTACAATTGCCATAGTTCCTATGATAATAGTTTACATGTTCTTAAACCGCTACTTTATTGAAGGGCTCACAAGCGGAGCGGTAAAGGGCTGATTAGGAAGCATGCAGCACAATTTGATGAGATTGCAGAAAATTTGGAGGAAATCAAAATGATAAATGAATTGCATTCCAGCACTGTTATAAAACGTCATGAAAAAAATCCTATACTTACAGCTGACAACATTCCCTATGAGGCTACTCTTGTTTTTAATGCAGGAGTTACAAAATATCAAGGTAAATATGTTATGGTTTTTAGAAATGATTACAACTATACAAAGACAGGCCCTTTTGGCTTTGAAGGAACTAATCTCGGATTGGCCTTCAGTGACGACGGTATTAATTGGGACGTTCAAAAAAAGCCCTGCTTTGACTTTAAGGATGAGGAGATAATAAGAGCCTATGACCCAAGATTAACGGTCATTGACGGAAAATGCTACATGTGTTTTGCAGTGGATACAAAGCATGGATTAAGAGGAGGAATAGCAACAACAGAAGACTTTGAAAACTTTGAAGTGCTGCATATGACTGTTCCGGATAACAGAAATATGGCTCTATTTCCTGAAAAGATAAATGATAAGTTTGTAAGATTTGAACGACCATTCCCGGTTTACAGCCGTGGTGGTCAAGACAGATTTGACATGTGGATATCCGAATCACCGGATATGAAATATTGGGGAAATTCAAAGCTGCTACTGGCAGTGGAAAATGTTCCTTTTGCAAATGACAAAATAGGTCCTGCGGCACCTCCTATAAAGACAGAAAAAGGATGGCTCACAGTTTTTCATGCCGTAGATCTAGATAGCACAAGAGGGAAGAACGGTTGGGAAGCTTCTTGGAAGAAGAGATATACTGCAGGAATCATGCTGTTGGATCTTGAAGATCCATCCAAGATAA
>JAEZDX010000492.1 GCA_023417975.1 Bacillota bacterium | reverse complement strand
GTGTTATCGCAGCCCCACAAATACTTTTCAGCATTCTTTTTAGTAATATGGGCTATTGGAGAATGAAATAGAACCTTTATTATATTTTCTCCCTCTTTTGCAGCAGATTTTAAGTCAAATTCATAAGTTCTATGCATATTTTCAGTAGTCCCAATTTCTACACCGTTTACATATACTTCCGATAAAGTATCCACACCATCACAGTGCAGTAAAAGTCTTTCCATCTGTAAATGTTCTGCTTTCAGCTCAAAGGTTCTTTTGTATTCGTAATCATAATTACTTAATTCCATTATCTTATATTCGTTATTTCTGTAATATGGATCTTCCATAGCCCCATTATTCAACAAGTCATTATAAACAGATCCTGGAACAGCTCCATTTACCCAATGTTCAGTGCCCACTTGTCTCATCAGCCATTTTCCGTCAAGCGTTAATATCATATTCTCTCACCAACTTTTCATAAAATTAAAAGTACAAATCTAAATACTGACTTAATTAAAAATAACCTGATAATACGTATTTTTATTCAATACAGTCTGATTTGCACTTCTATATGATATCATTTTACATTATGCTTGCCCTTATTACTTTTAGAAAATTGCTATTTTTTTGTACTTTCCTGTTTTTAATTTATATGATTTTCTAATCTATACATATCAATAAACTAATAAAATCATCCCTATTTGTAGCTGTGTGAATTCACATTTTAATGTATCAATATTTAAACTAGCACATCTTTAATTATTGTTCCTCATATAATCCACCATATAATTTTCTGAATTTCCACGGTGCTTTTCCAACAAACTTGGTAAAGGTACGTGAAAAGTATGCTTGATCCTCAAACCCAAGACTTTCACTGATGCTCCCTATAGGTTCAGATGTAGTAGTTAAACGCATTTTAGCCTCATCAATTCTCATTCTAAGAATGTACTGTATGGGTGAAATTCCTGTAATGTTTTTAAATATGTGTGAAAGATAATCCTTTGATATACAGCATTCTGATGCAATATCGCCCAAATTTATGTTCTTACTGAAATTTGCTTTGATAAAATCTATAGCCTTGTTGACTATATCAACTCTATAGTTTATACCGTCTATAGTCTTGTATTTTATATTGAGCTTTCTCCTTATGAGCCAGGTCATATGAAGTATCAGCGCTTCAATAATCTCTTTTGATCCAGGTTTTTTAGACTGAGCTTCACTGTAAATTTCAGTTAAAAGATTTTTAAATTTCCTATCCGCTTTTCTTATTATTTGCTCTTTAGGTATACCGGGAAAAGGGATAAGATAATTTGCTTGTCCCTTTAGATTTAAATAATAAAAGGTAAGGTATATGAATTCTACATCATCGGTTTTACTTTCTTCTCGGTGACTCTGACCCGGCTGAATGTAATAAAAATCGCCTTCTTCTGCCTCTACGCATACTCCGTTGCACCAATAATTCAGTTTACCTTTGAGGATGTATATCCACTCGTATTCTACATGATGATGCTCTCGAAATATCCACCCATCCCTAACCTTTACCTTTCCCACATGAATAAACCTAGGCAAAGAATAATAATCTAAATTTTTATCCTCAAATTTAAAAACTTCATTCCCCATATATAACCAGTCTTACTCCTATAGCTTACAGCATTTAGCTGCATATTTTATCAATTCTGTCCAGTTCTTCTTGAGAGAAATCAAGTTTTTCAATTATCTTTACATTTTCGGATATTTGGGATGGCTTACTTGCACCAATTAACACCGATGTAACCTTCTCACCCCTAAGTACCCATGATAAAGCCATTTGTGCAAGAGTCTGTCCTCTTTCCAATGCAATATCGTTTAGCGATTTAATCTTATTCACCAGTTCCTCAGTTATGTTCTCCTTCTTCAAAAATACTGAACTGCCTGCAGCTCTTGAATCCTCTGGAATGCCCTTTAAGTATTTGTCGGTAAGGAGTCCTTGTGCTAACGGACTAAAGGCTATAGAACCTATGCCTTCTTCCTGAAGTACACCTTGCAGTTCCTTCTCTATCCATCTGTCCATCATTGAATATTTTGGCTGATGAATTGTAAGAGGAGTTCCTAAATCCTTTAGAATAGCCGCTGCTTTTTTAGTATCCATAGCACTGTAATTGGATATGCCAACATAGAGTGCCTTTCCTTGTTTTACTATGTCGTGTAGCGCTGTCATTGTCTCTTCCAACGGAGTATTGGGATCCGGCCTGTGGTGGTAGAAAATATCAACATAATCCAAATTCATTCTCTTTAAACTCTGATCGAGACTTGAAACAAGATATTTTCTTGATCCCCAATCTCCGTAAGGTCCAGCCCACATGTAATATCCTGCCTTAGTAGAAATCAACATCTCATCTCTATAATCTCTTAATTCACTTTTTAATATTCTTCCAAAATTCTCTTCTGCAGAGCCGGCAGGTGGTCCATAATTGTTAGCCAGATCAAAATGAGTTATTCCTGAATTAAAGGCAGTTCTCACCATATGCACCATATTTTCATAGCTGCTGCCCTCTCCAAAATTATGCCAAAAACCTAAGGATAGAGCCGGCAGCTTCAAACCACTCTTGCCACATCTGTTATATTTCATGTTTTCGTATCTGTTTTCCGATGGTAAATACATAATATTACTCCTCCTAAATTTATTTTTATAATGTACTAGACGTTCTATATTCAATATAAATTGTACAATTAACTGAGAAAGTATACAATACTTTAAAATTTTATGCAAAAAATGTAGTTTTTTTGTATAATTATATTGAACTTTATTTTAATTATAGTAAAATAGTAATTGAAACCAATATATTTAATTCGTTTTTTAATAATATTAAATGTACATTTGCAATGAAGGGGGCATAATTATGCGAGGATGTTCACATGAGACAGAAATCGTTTCATCACTACTTTTGGACAAGCATGTTTTGTTAAAGCTTGAAGAAATAGCATCTGAAATGGAAGATAATATCAATTATGACTCAGCACCGTTATGGGAGCTTCAAGATTCCTTAGTTCCCAATCATCCACATAATCTTATTAAAAATATTATGACACCTCTTCAATGTGCCCGTGATGAGATTGAAATTTGCAATATCAATTACAGCGGCAATTATGTGATTTTATACTGCTGCAAATACTTAGAAGAAATCACTAGGTATTTTTTATGCATCATGCATCCGGTTATGAAATTGCGATATAAAATTACACCTTTAAGTAACCTTATACATAAAGTCAGCAGTTTTGATTTTATTTCTCCAAATATTTCAGAGGGCTTGATGGCCATTTTTAAATTAGGCGGCAGATGCAAAAGTTCAGATAACATTATTATTACCGCTAAAGATGCCATATCCATATATATTTGTTCCATGATAATCGGAACACATTTATTGAATTCTTCAGATTCTCACATAAAGCAATCTGAAGAAAAATGTCTTGATAGCTTATATAATATAGATATGAGGAGTTAGCTCCCAAAAAAACACGGTCAAGCTCCCCCTTTACCGTGTTTTTGATTTTATTCTTCCTTTTTTAAGACGGTGAGTTCATGTAGAGCTCTTGTAGCCATAACATAACTAACCTTTGCTTTATCAGTGCCCACATCCATATTATTATCATCGATGATAATTACCGCATCAAACTCCAAGCCTTTAGCATAATAAGATGGCATAAGCACAAAGCCGCCGGAAAAGATTAAATCTTCATCATCTACTATTTTTACATTAAGTTGTTCTCTGACAAAATCTTTAATACTATCTACGACCTGCAAGTTTCTTGTGATGACTGCTACACTTTCATACCCTTTAGCTCTTAATTCCTCTATGCGTTTCTTTAGGGCAAGCTTTAAATCGTCAGTTTCCGAGTAACTTATGCTTCGAACTTGTTCGCCGCTTCTTACCAAAGGAACTATTTTATCCTCTTGTAAAAAAGAATTTGCGTATTCCATAATTTCTCTTGTTGATCTATAGCTCTTTTCAAGACTGTAATACTCTGCATCAAGTTCAGGTAACTTCTTTCCAAGTTCAGTCATAGGAATAGGGCCATTACATGGAAGAAGTCTCTGGTTTACATCTCCAACTACAGTCATTGAAGAACATTGTGTTAACTCTTTAATAACCTTAAACTGAAGAGTGCTGTAATCCTGAGCCTCATCAATAACTACATGTCTTATTTCTTCCGCTTTAACGCTGCCATCAAGTTTTAACTTCAGATACAGTAAAGGTGCCAGATCATCATAGATCAATTCTTTATCACTGTTAATTTTACTATACACTTCCAAAACAGAAGGATTTGTCAACCAATCCATACCGTTTTTTGTTTCTATAACAGCTCTGACAAGTTCTCTGATTTTATTTCTGCGCATAAATTCCAAATGATTCTGATTTGCCTTGAGTTCCTCTGATGACATTTGAGAAATGCGGCTCTTATGTTCAGCTTGTAACACTCTGAACAACTCGTCTCTTACATCCTTTATTTTACTGTAAATTATTCTTCTTACCTTCCTGCTTCTTCGCAATAGCGGCATATCGGAATAATGCTTTCGAAACAGCTCCTCTATATCCGAAGCACTCATAACCAATTTATCAAATAAATAAACATCCTTTATTTGAAAATAATCTTGATCAAGTTCTCTCACCTTTCTGTCTAACTGTTCCGTAAAATCGTTGGAGGTTTTATACAGAATATCATCAATTAGTACTTTATCACCTTTTATAATTTTTTCCATATATTCCATAAAAGGCATAATATAATCTAAATCCAGCAATTCCATAGCATAATCCTTAAAGCTTTTTTGCTTGACTCCTACTTCTCCCAAGCTTGGTAAAACCATTGAAATGTATTCCATAAAAATACTATTAGGTCCTAGAATCAGCACTTTATCCTGCAGTTTATCTCTATAGTTATATAATAAATATGCCACTCTGTGAAGCGCTATTGTAGTTTTACCGCTGCCTGCTACTCCGTTTACTATTACAGTTTTTTCTCTTGGCTGTCTGATGATATTGTCTTGTTCCTGCTGTATAGTCATAATTATATCCTTCAGCTTTTGAGAGCTATTTTGGCTCAGTACAAGCTGAAGTATTTCATCTTTAATGTCTATGCTGCTGTCAAATAACCCCATCAGTTTTCCGCGCTTTATAACGTACTGACGTTTTAAAGCGATGTCCACCTGAACTTCACCCATAGGTGCTTTATAAGATGCCTCTCCAAGCTTCCCGCTGTAAAACAGCGCAGAAATAGGAGCTCTCCAGTCCACTACTAATGGATCATAGGTTCCTTCCGGAGTCATTCCAAATCTTCCTATATGAATAGTTTCACTTTCTGCAGCTTCTACTTCAGAAAAATCAACCCTTCCAAAATAGGGAGAGTTCTCTAATATTAACAATTCCTTCAGTCTTCTGTCTATGGTTCTGAAAGCCTCTTCCTTCACGAACCTTTCATGATCAAAATACTCCGCAACCTTATCTTCATCGTCTTTATATTCATCAATAACATCTTTTCTGTAATCCAATATATATTGACTCAATTCTTTTCTCTTTGATATATAACTTAATATTTCCTCTTTAATTACCTCTATGGTGTATTCAAGTCTTTCCTGTTCTATATTGCGTTCATACTCATTTTGCAGGCTCTCGTTTATGGCCTGTTCCTTTTCTTTGGCAAAATCGCTGTATTCCATTATTCATACCCCACTTACACTAAATTTAAAATCACATAAATTGCTATAAAATATTATTATATTTTTTCCTTATTCAATGCTGCTGTTACCATACTCATGAATTCTTCTCCCGTAAGGGTTTCTTTTTCTATAAGGGTTTCTGCAATTTCTGTCATCAGCTCACTGTTATCTTTTAGAATCTTTTTAGCTGTTTCATGATTTTCTTTTATTATTTTTAAGGTCTCATCATCTAAAGCAGTGGCAGTATCCTGAGAGCAGTTCATCAAAGGCTTTCCATCCAGATACTTACTTCTCTGTGATTCCAAACCCATCATATCAAATCTTTCAGTCATACCGTAAACGGATACCATAGTTCTTGCTGTTTCTGTAGCTTTCTCTATGTCATTTGCCGCTCCTGTAGATATTAGATTAAACTCGATTTCTTCCGCAGCTCTTCCTCCAAGCATAACCGCTATTTGATCAAGCATCTCTTCTTTCGATACAAGATACTTCTCTTCCGCAGGAAGCTGCATGGTGTATCCAAGCGCTCCCATGGTCCTTGGTACAATTGTAATTTTATGTACCGGATCTGTATTCTCCAATAGTGCAGAGACCAATGCATGACCAACCTCATGGAAGGCAACTATTTTTTTCTCTTTTGGAGAAAGTATTCTATCCTTTTTCTCTTTACCTGCTATTATAACCTCAACCGCATCTTCCAAATCTTCTTGTTCAACTGTGCTTTTATTGTTTTTAACCGCTCTTAAGGCTGCTTCATTAACTATATTCGCCAGATCTGCACCAACAGCACCAGCTGTGCGCCTAGCTATTTCTGTTAAGTTAACGGAGTCATCCATCTTCACTTCCTTGGAATGCACCTGTAATATAGCCTCTCTGCCTTTAAAATCCGGTCTATCCACTATGACAGTCCTGTCAAATCTACCAGGTCTTAACAAAGCTTTATCCAGAATTTCCGGCCTGTTTGTAGCTGCTAAAATCACTACACCCTTTGAGGAATCGAATCCATCCATTTCCGATAAAAGCTGGTTTAAAGTTTGTTCACGTTCGTCATTGGTGCTTAAATTTGCTTCTCTGCTCTTACC
>JAEZDX010000490.1 GCA_023417975.1 Bacillota bacterium | reverse complement strand
ATTGTTATTCCAAGTAAAATTGTAACTATATTAACAAGTTCATTCTGTGCTGTATTAGACAATCTGTCCAATACCCCGCATTCCCTTAAAAGGTTACCGAACATCAGAAAGCCTATAAGCGGAAGTGATATTGGAGCTATGAGTCCTGCTATTATAGTAATAATTATTGGAAATAATATTTTAGTTAATTTTGATACACTTTCTGCCTTATACTTCATTCTTATTCTTCGTTCTTTTTCCGTAGTGACCAATCTTATGGCAAAGGGCTGAATTATTGGAACAAGAGCCATATAAGAATATGCGGCTATTGTTACAGGCCCTAAAAGATCGTAGGCCAGTTGGCTCGTGACAAATATTGAAGTAGGGCCATCAGCTGCACCTATAATACCGATAGAAGCCGCTTGCCTTATATCGAATCCACCAATTAAACCTGCGGCACATATTGTAAAGAATATACCGAATTGTGCAGCTGCTCCGAACAAAAGCATAAATGGATTTTGTAAAAGCGGGCCAAAATCAATCATTGCTCCGATACCTATAAATATAAGTAATGGGAACAGTTCTGTAGCTATTCCGCTGTTAAAAAGAAAATCAAGTATACCTCCTACCTGAGTTCCATTGACAACTTGGTCAAGCACTCCCGTTTTGGGAAAGTTAACCAAAATGGCGCCGAAGCCCATAGGCAATAAAAGGGCCGGTTCAAACTCCTTCTCTATTGCAAGGTATATAAGCACTGCACCCACAACCCACATTATGATTTGTTTAAAAGTAACATCCATAATTCCTTGGATTAAAACGCTCATTTATTTTCCTCCTGTGTGTTAATCTTGTAATGCACTATAATCATAAAAACAACTATCGTTAACCAATCTGAACAAGTGAATCTCCCGGATTTACAGTTTGGCCTTTTGTTACATTCACTGTAAGCACTGTGCCCTCAGCGGGGGATACAATTTCATTCTCCATTTTCATAGCTTCCAGTACTAATAATAGCTGATTTGTCTTAACTTTGTCTCCAGGCTTTACAGCTATACTCACTATAGTTCCCGGCATTGGGGCATCCACAGCTGTGCCTCCTGCAACTGGTGCTTCTGGGGCAGACTTTGGTTCAGTATTTACGGGGTTCTGTTTTTCACTCTCAACAATTGTAGTAGCCTCTTCCCCCGTTATTTCCTCCATTTCAACCTCATAAACTTTATCATTTACTTTTATTCTATATTTCTTCATATCAACAACACCTTCCTAACTCATATTTACTATTTAACTCTTGTTATTTTTGTTATATGAAAATGTGATTCCGGCCTATCACTGGCAGCCATTGCAGACGCTGCCAAAGCTGCAACTAGTCTTTCCTCTTCATCCTCGCTGCTTTCCAATATCTTTACATTATTTTGCGGTTTAATACTATCAACCGCTGCAGCTTTCACCTGACTTTGCTCCACAGCTTTTCCCGATTGAGCATCTAAGATCATTTTTGATAATCTCGAAATCAATGTTATTGCATATAAAATAAGTATAACCAGAACTACAGCTATAACTGCCATAACCACAATAAAGGTTTCTGAAAAATTCATAGCTTCTCCCAATACTTTCACCTCCTGATATTCCTTCCATATGAATTACATTATTACCGTAACATACTGAATATCTTCATCCTTTGCACTATCTGCGCTTGCTTCATCTTTAGGACTTTTATTTAATCTATCTTCAAAAAACTTCTTTGCTACCTGTGGAAACAATATGTAGGATAATACATCTTCCAAAGATTTTGCCAAAGTTCCTATCTCAGCCTTATATTTATCTAATTCGGGCTCAAGCAAATCGGCAGGTCTTTGTGAGATAACGGTTTCTTCTCCGATAATTTTCCTTTTAATTTCCTCATTCACAGGTGCAGGTGAGCTTCCGTAAAGACCTTTAACATATTCTTTTATTTCCTTTGGCACTACTTTATATCTTTCACCGGACAATACATTAAATACGGCCTGAGTTCCTACCATTTGACTCAATGGAGTAACAAGAGGAGGATAACCAAGATCTTCTCTTACCTTCGGAATTTCTCTTAGCACTTCCTCGTACCTGTCAAAAGCTCCTTGGGCTTTAAGCTGTGACATAAGATTGGACAGCATTCCTCCAGGAACCATATAAGTCAATGTTTTGGGCTCTACATCCATTACCTTGGGATTGAGTATTCCGCTTTCTCTGTATCTCTCCCTAATAGGCTTAAAGTACTCTGCTGCCTCATTCAAAAGCTTCATATCCAGTTGGGAAGCACGTTCACCTTCACTTAATACAACTGCCATAGCCTCTGTTGCCGGCTGAGAAGTTCCCTCAGAGAAGGGAGATATAGCCGTATCAATTACGTCTACTCCTGCTTCCACAGCTTTCAAATAGGTCATTGATGCAATTCCGCTGGTGGCATGAGTATGAAGTTGTATTGGGATTGCAACTGAAGCTTTTAACTTTTTAACAAGCTCATATGCCGAGTATGGAGTAAGTATACCTGCCATATCTTTTACACATATAGAGTCAGCACCCATATTCTCCAGTGTCTGAGCCAATTTCACAAAATACTCTACAGTATGAACCTTACTTGTTGTATAACTCATTGCACATTGGCAGTGAGCTCCTGCCTCCTTAATTGCCTTAACAGAGGTTTCCAGATTTCTTACATCATTTAAGGCATCAAATACTCTGATTATATCTATTCCATTTTCAACTGACTTATTTACAAAGGCTTCCACAACATCATCAGCATAATGCTTGTAACCAAGAAGATTTTGTCCTCTGAGAAGCATTTGGAGCTTTGTATTTTTTACTGCCTTTCTTATCTCTCTTAGTCTTTCCCAAGGATCTTCATTTAAGAAACGAAGACATGCATCAAAGGTTGCCCCTCCCCATACTTCCAGAGAGTGGTAGCCAACTTTGTCCATTGTCCCAAGGATAGGCAATATCTCAGCTGTTGTAAGTCTTGTAGCGATCAGTGACTGATGGCCGTCTCTTAGTGCAGTTTCTGTTATTCCTACCGGTTTCGCCAATTTTATCCCTCCAATAGTTGTATAAATTGTATAATATATTAAACATTGCCGAGTGCAATAAAATAATCCAGTGCCACCTCCTATACTTTAATTACTAAAGTATTAATGACATGTTACTGGATTTACCCATTTATATTTTACCAAACATACCCTGTTAATTCAATTAATAAATTTAATTAAAGTCAAAATTCAGCAAAATCAGATTATTATATTTAAGAAAATAACAAAAAAAATATAAAGGAACAAAATGTTCCTTTACAGAGAGAATTATATTAAATAACCTTTTTAACTATGGGAACTACTTGTACTCCAAGCAATGAAGCCAAAATACACTTTGCTAAATCCCCGGGTATAAATACAAAGCAGTAGCTTTTTAATGCCGTTGCTAAGCTTATACTTTTTCCCATAACACTATTTATGATGAAATAAAGATACGGAATACCTATTGCATAAGTAACTATAACCCCTAATATACATGCTGACATTAATCTGAAAAAGCTTGGTCTTGCACTTCCTTCAGAAATTTTTCCTATTACATACGCCGCCAAAATAAAGCCCAATAAAAAGCCAAAGCTAGGCTTAACTACAGCGGATAGTCCGCCGGTTCCTTCTGAAAAAACCGGAATTCCAGCCAGTCCAATAACCACATAAACTAACTGTGATAAAGCACCAAGTTTTGAGCCTAGCATAACTCCGGCAAGTGCTGTGAATAATAGCTGAAGTGTAATTGGAATTGTACCTATAGGAATTTGTATGTAAGCTCCCACTGCTGTAAGTGCTGCAAAAAGTGACACTAGAATCATCTGCTTCGTATTAATTTTCATAAATAGCTCTCCCTTTTTATGTATTTTTTAATATTGTAAACTTAAATATATTATCAAGTTTACAATCTCAGAGTAAGATTGTCAACCATAATATAAATTTAAGTTTACAATAAAGCGATGGTCTATTGAGATTGCTCTTATGACTTACTTTATGGCCTCTGCTTACCCAAAAGCATATCTGCCTGTTTACAATAATTATCTACCATACTATTAATATAATTTCTAAATTCTACAGCTTCTTTTACATCGCTTCTTGTAAGTGCTGCTCTCCTCTCTTCCGGCATGTTAGCAATTTTAACGTATATTTGCTTTAACTCACCGTTTAAACTTTTCAACAGCTGTTTAAGTATGTCCTTTTCTATTTTGCTGTCCACATTCATCAATTCCTTAAATACGGGATCATAACAATATATAAGAACATCATGTGTTTTTGTATTTAAATAATCTCCGTAACCTTGAGCTGCATAATTGTAACAAGTTTGATTAACATACAATGCATTGTCTTTTAAGGATTCACTTTGTTCGGAGGTTAAAGAATTTTCTACGTAATAAGTCATTCTATAGATAGGATACCATTCCAATTCTACTTTTCTTCCTATATCTGCTCTTATCTTCTCCATGCTTTTTAAGCTTTGACTACATATACCAATGCCAATAATTACGCTTACTGTCAGTATGACTAATGTATACCGGCAAAGCTTCAAGGCTTTTCCGGCTGAACTCTCACTATTTAGAGTCTTCACGAATTTCATAGTCCTTACAAATGCCAATACTAGTCCTACAAACAGCAGTAGAAAAGTCGGCAGCAGTAATTTTCTCCAACCAATAGCCATATTATCGGAAAAAGATAATGAATAACCTAAAAAATATGTGAGCCTCCAAATAGCACCTGCCAAAGCAGCGTATAATACAAGCACAAAAGCAAATAACACCTTAGTATTTCTTATTTTATTTATAAATTTTACTGACATTCTTTCCTCGTACATATTTATTTCGCTGTGTAATTCTTCTTTACTAATACCATCTATTTTATAAAATTCCAATTGTATATCATCAATAGGCAATTGTCTTTCCTTAGCTTTCTCTTGTAATCGCCTTGCCAACTCACCAATACTTGCAATATTCTCATATTGAATCTTTTCTAGCTGTTCTATAATGCCCGTTTTAAATTTAAGATCTTCTGAAGCTTTTGAGCAATACCCCATTAAAATAGTTTGGATTCTTTCCGGATTGTCACGCATTGCTGTAATATCTGCAATGCTAAAATCAAGCTTTCTAAAGCAGGCGATTTGATTAAGACAGTCTACATCTGCTTTTGAATATGAACGAAATTCACGCCCGTTAATTTCTTCCTTATCAGGCTCTATAAAGCCTTTATCTTCATAGTAACGTATTGTTTTTTCTGTTAAACCTGTTAATCTGGCCGCTTCTTTGATTTTCAAATTCATCACCCTTTTATTATGTTATACAAAAACAATAACATATTACCTAAGGGCATACGCAAGAATTTCTTTAATTTATATTTATATTTCTATTTCTTTCTATATAGACTCTTATTGTGTTCTATGTATTTAATTACTCTTTATAACCTTACACACTTGTTATTAATTTATGGTGGTATTATAATAGTTCTGGAAGCTCAACTATAATCTCAGCTTCTGTCACATTAAATATCAAATATAAATGGAGAGTCATATGGAAAGAAAAGATAATTGTAAAGGCTGCTCTGCATCTGTGCGAATGTCCCAAGATGATATAGAAAAGGCCATAGAACAGCTATCACGAATTAAAAAAATCAAGTTTGTAGATGATGACATATATGAAAACAGACTTGAAAAATGTAATGAATGCCGCTACCTGGAATATGGTACCACTTGCCTCCAGTGCGGCTGTGTAGTACAAATCAAAGCAAAGCTTGCAGACTCTTCTTGTCCCTATCCAAAAGATAAGAAATGGTAGCGAACTATTTTTAAGTTTTGCTTTAGTTTATTCGAGGAGGTATTTATTAATGAATATAGCGTTACTAATAATAGACGTACAGGAGGCTTTTATAGGTCATAGAAAAGCCGAAAGACAATATGAGTATACCTTTGAATACATAAATGAAACCGCCGACTTATTTAGAAAAGCAGGAAAGCCTGTTATAATTGTGAGACACGTAGAAGGCGGTAATGATGGCATTTTTAAGAATGTTGATGAACTTTCGGCTCAAGACAGTGATATTGAAGTATTAAAAACCTTCGGCAACAGCTTTTGGAAGACTAATTTAGAAGACATATTGAAGGATAGAAATATAGACTTTGTTGTATTGTGCGGTAATGCTGCAGAGTATTGTGTACTGGCCACCTATAACGGCGCAATAGAGAGAGGCTTTGGTGCTGCAATGCTCCAGCACGGTATCTTTGCCAGCCATCCGGAAGGTCTAATAGATATCTATAATAACAGAGCATTAATTTCATACGAAGTAATTTCATATATTCTAAACAAGGCTTAAAATATAATTATACATAATAATTAACTCAACTTCCGTTTTACAATTTGTATACGGAAGTTGAGTTTTGAATTTTTTACATCTACAACAACATATTCCAACCTGTGTTCTTATTACTTAACAATTTCCTTTCAGCAACGGCGTGCATTTCCCGGAATAGTATACACATAAAACATGAAGGGCACGAGTACAAGCTGTATATAGCAAAAGTCTTTCTTCTTCACAAGCGTAATTTTCATCACTTACATTATATATAAGCACCACATCAAATTCCAACCCTTTAGCGAGATACGATGGAATAACCAAGGTATCATTAATAAATTCATCATCATCCTTCATTATAGCTTTTACATGTGTCCTATCTTTCAAAAATCCATACACCTCATCTGCTTCCCCTGCAGTTCTAGTAATAATACCAATGGAGTTATACCCTTTCTCCTTATAGTTTTTTATATCTTCAATAAGTCTGTCCTTTATAGCTTGCTCTGATTGGAAGCCAACAATTAGTGGCTCATCACCGTTTCTTTCCACGTATTCTGCGGATGTTTCTATATTCAGTAATTTTCTTGAGAATGCGGTAATTTCCTTTGTAGATCTGTAGCTTTTAGTCAAATTTATTATGCAAGTATTATCTTCAGGGAATATTCCTGAAATATTATTGTAATTTCCTACATTCATATAAGGGTTTATAGATTGATTAAGATCTCCAAGCATAGTTATTTTTGCAGACTTAAAAAGCTGATAGAGGATTTCATACTGCAGTGGTGTATAATCCTGTGCCTCATCAATAATGACATACTTGATTTCGGAGGTTTTTGGAAGATCTCCAAGCACCCCTTTCAAATATAGCAGTGGTGGCTGATCTTCATAATTGAGTATCCTACGGTTGATATTATCCAAAGTATAGCATTTGATTTTTTCAATTTCCCCCTTTGGAAATTTATTATTAGACTCTTCACAAAACAGCTCAAGATTTTCAAAAAGCTTTTTATAAATTTCCGCCAAATCAAACTCGGTCATTTTATCAACTTCATAATATATATCCTTCATTTCATTTCTCACGGAATTTATACTGAGTTCCTTAATTTCTACTTTACTTATATAATCGCCTGTGTTCTCCAGTTCGGTAGCAACTTCTTCCATACGCTGCTTTTCGTAATATTCCAAAAGAAACAAAATTCTTTCCCTTATCTTTTGAAGCCTTCTTTTAAGCGGGAACTGCATATAATCATTCGAAAACAACTGCTGTAATTCTTTAGCAGAGATTACTAATTTGTTTCTGAATATGATATCTTTTAAGTTCCTTTCTGCTTTTTCAACATAAGCCATATATTTCTTTAATACCTTCATAAACTCCAAGGAGGCTTTGTATTTTATGCTGCTTACTCTACTTTGATAATCGGACTCTTTCTTTGTATTTAGAATATACTCCATCATTTGTGAATAATTTTCCTTCACGAATTTATTGCCTAAAGCGCTATGCATATATTCCTTAAAGGTCGTTTGGTTCATATTATCTTCACCAAGCTGTGGTAATACATTAGAAATATAATCATTAAAAATTTCATTAGGTGAGAATATTAATATATTCCTAGCCGATATCTTATCACGATGCTTATAAAGTAAATAGGCAATTCGGTGAAGAGCAACAGAAGTTTTACCGCTGCCAGCAGGACCTTGAACAATAAGATTTTTGTACTCTTCATTACGAATAACTTTATTTTGTTCTCTTTGAATGGTTGTTACTATTGCTTTCATCTTGCTGTCGGTACTTTTACTTAAAATTCCTTGAAGAATTTCATCATCAATCTTAAGATTACTGTCAAACATATATTCAATTTCACCATTATTAATTTTATATTGCCTTTTCAGTGTAAGCTTTCCATCTACTATTCCTTCCGGACATTCATAGCGAGCTTCCCCTATTTCATAATCGTAAAACATGCTGGAAACCGGTGCACGCCAATCATAAATAAGAATATCATAATTATCATCAACAAGATTTGAAATTCCAATATAATACTTCTCAGCTTTCTCATCACCAGCTTCAAGGAAATCAATTCTTCCAAAGTAAGGTGACACAAGCATTCTCTCATACTTCTCCTGAAGTTTTTTTGTAAACTCATGCCTTCTCTTCTGAATTTTCATAGTGTCTATAAATTCCATAAAGTCTACAACTTGTTCCAACCCATTCTCTATAGAAAGCGAACCAACATCCTGCCAAAGCTGCTTTTGTGTTTCAATGGCATTACTCTTAAACCTTTCCTTCATATCACGCTTTTCATCAAACTGTTTTTTTACCTCTTTCAATACCTGCTGTAACCATTCATTTTCGTTTTTTCTCTCAAAATCATTGATATTCATGATATACCCCCTTCTAATAAGAAAAATTTAATGAATCACAACAAATCCTCTTGACATTGCTTTTCATAAGTTATATAATATAATTGAGGATGTATATTAATGCACATATATAATATGATATACCTTTTTATACTACCATCCTTATTTGGTTATGTCAATAATATTTAACTTGAATATTAGCTAATTGAGAGCTTTGTTTTTACTTAAGCTCTTTTTATTTTAAATTTTTAAAGGAGGCATAATATGGAACTCAGTGCTTTTAACTATGGAGCTAATGCTGTTAGCTTTATAAAAAACGGAAAGAAATACGGCATGATATGCGCTTGGGCAATGCAGGCAGATTATGATAAAATCTTAATGCTGCTGGGAGCTCAAAGTGTAACAGGGAAAAACATCGTGAAGGGTGACATTATTGGAGTCAGCTCATTGAACGAAAATCAAGAGGACATTGTTAATGCGTTAGGCTCCAGCCACTCTAACGATACTGACAAATTTACAAATGTGAAACATACAATAAACGATTCTGCCATATTAATAGACGACGCCAGCAACTGCATGGTAGTTGAAGTACTGGATGTGCTGCACCTGGATGGAATTGAGAAAGATAACTTAATTTATGGTGTTGTGAAATCTTTTGTAAGCAATACTTCTAAAAAATATACTTTATCAGAATAAAATTTCCCATTATAAATATTACAACCGTACACCTCAATTTATAAAGGTGTACGGTTGTTTTTTCTAAACTTGTACAGACTCTGCCTTTTGAATAGAATTCAATATATCCATAAATTCATCACCCATTATTGTCTCTTTGTATATTAAGTGTGATGAAATTTTACTTAAAGCTTCCATATTTTCTTTAAGAATATTCTTTGCATCTTCGTAGGACTTATTTAAAATACTCATAACTTCTCTGTCTATTTCTGCAGAAGTTTCATTTGAACAGTTCTGTACCGGACGCCCGTCAAGATATCTGTTTTGAATTGACTCAAGTCCCATCATACCAAATTTCTCAGACATACCGTACATAGTTACCATCTGTCTTGCAATTTGAGTAGCTCTTTCAATATCATTTGATGCTCCCGTAGTAATTTCATTAAACACAAGCTCCTCGGCAGCCCTTCCAGCCAGTAATACAACTAACTGCTGCATCAGCTCATCTTTTGACATTAGATACTTTTCCTCTTCAGGCATCTGCATGGTATACCCCAATGCTCCCATAGTCCTTGGGACTATGGTGATTTTGTGTACAGGCTGAGTCTTCTTTTGAAGTGCAGAAGCCAAAGCGTGCCCAACTTCGTGAAATGCTACAAGGCTTTTTTCATTTTCAGTCATAAGCCTGTCCTTCTTTTCCTTTCCCGCAATTATGGTTTCCACGGCTTCAAACAAGTCATCCTGACGCACTTTATCTCTTCCCATTCTTACAGCTCTTAGGGCAGCTTCATTTACCATATTTGCCAAGTCAGCTCCTACGGCACCTGCAGTAGCAAGGGCTATTTCTTTCAAGTTAATATTTTCGTCCATTATTATATTTATTGAAAGAACTTTAAGTATATCTTCTCTTCCCTTTAAGTCAGGTTTATCTACAATAACTCTTCGGTCAAAACGTCCAGGCCTTAAAAGTGCCTTATCAAGAACTTCCGGCCTGTTAGTAGCAGCAAGAATAACAACTCCCTTAGAGGAATCAAAACCATCCATCTCGGCAAGCAGCTGATTTAATGTCTGTTCTCTTTCATCATTACCGCCTATATTACCCTCTCTGCTCTTACC
>JAEZDX010000410.1 GCA_023417975.1 Bacillota bacterium | reverse complement strand
AATCCGTGTTACCACCTAAATTCAGAGATTAACTCTGCACTCTTCCGGTACGAGATGTATAAATTTCAACCTGATACCGGTTTCCTTTTAACGGTGGAAATTCCGAAGAAGCCTACTTAGATTTCTCTTTTCTGTTCACGGCTCAAAGACTGCTTCAATATAGCTTTCGTGAAGAATCACACCAACCTCTTCTCTCTGCGACTACAGCTTATATTTACTCTCTCTCATCAATGCCTTTAAATTTCTGCTATGTTAAAGAACAGTATTGAAAATTTAGATACTTTACATATTGAGCCTCAATCATAGTATTTAGATTACAGTCATTATCTTTATTTATGTAAATATGTGATCACAAGCTCTCAGATAGAATACGACTTATCTTTACCAGGGATCAGTTTTAATATTCTCTACCAATATACTTTTTATTCTTTATAAAAAAACCCATATACACTAACGCACAGACCAACGATAGCAATGGGAAGTTGAAGAAAACCGGTAAAAACACCCCCCAAGCTCAGTTCATTCATAAAGATTGCTATTAAAATCAGTATAATACCTGAAAGAATTATTTTTATCGACTTTGTAGCCATTAAATCCCTCCTATATAGTACCCATATATCCATTTATACTGAATAGTAAACCCTTGACATCATTATAATACATTTCTGTATAAATGTACATATTAATAACATTATTGGAATTAAATGCGGTAATCGTAATATTAACCATCAAATAACCAAACGAGTATCACTATTCAAACGAAGAGTTTTACCCCATAATACTCCAGTCATTATTCTCAGTTCCAAGCCATCATCTAGAACAGTATTTGATCTTACCGATTAATAATACTTCTGCACCAACTAATTCCACTTCATTTCATAGCGAAGCGTCAATTATCTTATGAAGATATAACTTCTAAGAAAGGTATTCTACTGCGAATTAATAG
This sequence comes from Bacillota bacterium, assembly GCA_023417975.1. Taxonomy (GTDB): domain Bacteria; phylum Bacillota; class Clostridia; order Clostridiales; family Clostridiaceae; genus JAEZDX01. The sequence continues at coordinate 3,400 of JAEZDX010000410.1, read as the reverse complement.
CTCCATACAAGTAGAAGGTGCCTTTGGAGTTATGCAAAATGACTATCAATTTAACCGTTTTTTAATGCGTGGTAAAGACAGCATGAAAACTGAATTTATTTGCTTTGTTTCGGCTATCACATAAATAAGTTACATAGTAAAATACAGAACGAGAACTGTAAAAAACACCTTCATAAGATAAAAACAGCCTAAGATTTAAGCGAAAATTTGCAGAAAAATCATTAGGCTTATTTAAGTACGTCAAAAAATAGATGATTAGTTATATATATCTATCACCCCAGGTTAGTATGTCCAACTTTACAAAAAAGAGGATGTCTCTTTTTTGTTTTGAGTCACCCTCTTTTAATATCAACATGATTATTAAACAGAGCCTAAGTTTTATGTTTTGTCAATCTATTTTTTCATCTTTACATAAGGTATTATCATAATAACAAATGAAATTAAGTTGTAGCCGCAGTGTGCAACAATACAGCTTAATATTGAGCCTGTCTTAATGAAAAGAAGTCCAAGTATTAATCCGGAAATAAAAGCAGATAGGGTTTGGACCATATTAAAATGAAGCAGTGCAAACAAAGTAGAGGATATTAATAACGCAACAGCTATTCCGTAGGAAGTTTTCAGTCCTCCTAAAACAAAGCCCCTCATAATTATTTCTTCAATGACAGGTGCTATAATGCAAACTTGCAGCATACTCGTAATTGGTGATTTTAGCAATGCTTGTACTGTAGACTCATATGCCTGCTCACTTTCAGGATAAAGTCTCTCCAATATTGGATCCAAGCATTTATCTAAAAGAAAATAAAACAACACAGAACATCCCAATGCCAATATAATATTTACAACAGTAACATTTTGAAAAAAGTTAATTCTATATCCCGTCCTCTTACACAGTAAATTTACATATATAATAACAGCTGCAAAAATAAAAATAATATTTAGCCAATTGGAATATTTGGGTGCAATCTTTCGCCATACAGTAATATCAAAGAAAGTATATAATAGCATAACCCCAAAGTATATAGCTACCCATAAAAATGCCGTACTCGCGCTTAATCCCACTTTATTCACACAATCCACCACCATAATTTTATTATCCTATTAGTTCCTCAACAGCCCTTTTCCAACATCCTTCAGGAACATCAGGCCATAGGCAATCACCGGTTTCTTCTCTGCATAATTCCATAGCTCTTGACAAAACTTCTCCATGGGATGTATTCTCTCCAAGGAGTATTTTTTCAGTTATCACGCTCCAAAATGGGGCATGCTCCTGCATTTTAACCTCATACATATCTTTGATCACTCTATGTACATCATACTCAAGACTTATAAATTCCTCTGACCATGTACCGTTATTTTCATGTAATATCAAGAATTGCGTCTTTCCTCCGCTGAATAGAGGTACTCCTACAGACCCGGGATTTAGAACGCATTTATCACTATATACTATTTTCCTTTGTATATGAGAATGTCCACACAATATAATTGATGTCTTGGAGCTTTCCATTATTTCTATGGTCCTAGCATTATTAGGCAGCATTTTTTCGTTTATCTTATTGGGTGAACCGTGACAAACAGTAATTGACGGCAGCTCACCTAATACTATTTCTTCTACTGACCTCAATTGTACAAAAAAATCCAAGTCTTTTGATGTAAGAGAATTGTAGGCATATAAAAGCGAACCTGTAGTAGAGTTTTTATCCTTCCACACCTTCTTATCACCGTCATGGTATTCCAGCCAATAGTCTTCCTTATTCCCCTTTATAAAATAACATTTATATGTATTATTAAAGTCATATAGAATTTGCATGGTTCTTTCCGGGTATGCCAATTCACCAATATAATCACCTAAAAAGAAAAATGTATTAATATTGCACGAAAGTGCATAATCTAGACAACGCTGTAATGCTATATAGTTGCCATGAATATCTGATAACACTGCTATATCCATAGTTAGTCCTCCGTTTTTATTTATAGAGTTTTTGTAAAATAATAGCGTTTACCGTATATCGGATATTCTTCAAGTACAAAGCTTTCTACATAGCCATACTTTTTATAAAATTCCGGCGCTTGAAAACTAAATGTATCTAGGAATACATACTTGCAGCCTCTTTCTTTTGCTTCTTCTTCAGCCTTTTTCAAAATCCGGCTTCCAATACTCTGTCCACGTAATTTCTCACTTACCCATAAGAATTTAATAGTCAGCCAATTACCATGGGTATCTCCAATTAAGCCTGCATAGATTTCTCCATTATCATCTTGTAAATAAACGCCTAAATCTCTTGGATTTTTATCTTCAATTCGAGCTAAGTTATATTCCAGCAAACCTTCAAAAACAGCTTGCTCATCTTCCTTTTTTATTTCATCAGTTATTTTAAAGTTCATTTGAGTTTCGTTCCTTTCTATGTTAAATTACATTTCTTACTATATGACAAATTGCGCTAGAATCATTCACATTACTTTCTGGATGCCTCTCATATATAAAACAGCTGTTTAAATTCTGTAAAACATCTCTTCCATTACTTATTTCTACAAATCTAAAATATTTCCTTCTAAGGAGCCTGTACTTTTCAGTGACATAATGCGGCCAATTTTCTTGCAATTTAATATTGACTAAACTCTTTACAATGTTATAATTATACCTAGATATACTATGCATAGTAATTCTAAGTATGAAAGGAAAAATATTATGAAGATTAATAAAGAACTCCTTAAAGGTTGTACTACGATACTTATACTTACCTTACTCCAGCAAAAATCCATGTATGGGTATGAGATGATTAAAGAGCTTCAAAAAAAATCCAACGGTGTGTTCGCCTTTAAAGAAGGCACTCTTTATCCTATTCTGCATACTCTTGAAGCCAATAACCTCATTGAATCCTATTGGGATGAAAATGAAGGTGCTCGTAAACGTAAATATTATAAGATTACAGAAGCTGGTAAAAGAGAAGCTGAGGCAAGACAGCAGGAGTGGAAAATTTTCACTGAAGCTATGGAGCAAGTTTTATGGGAGGGTATATATCATGGGATTAAAGGAAAATAAAAAGATAAATGAATATCTAACCGGAATTTGTTCTGAAATTAAAAATTCTAAAATACATAGTGATATTCAAGAAGAAGTAAGCGTGCATATTGAAGAAATGGCTCAAGAGTATATTGATGGTGGTTATTCTGAAGATGAAGCCGTAAACAATACTCTTGCACAGATGGGTGATGCTTCTCTTATCGGCAGAGAGCTTAATAAGATACATAAGCAAAAGCCGGAGTGGAGCATAGTAATTTTAACTACAATATTTGCAGCTTTGGGATTATCAATGTTTTTTCTTATGGATACCAATGGGATACTTATGTATTCATTGTTTTCAAAAAGCATTATTGGTTTGATTGCAGGTGTGACCTGTGC
>JAEZDX010000405.1 GCA_023417975.1 Bacillota bacterium | reverse complement strand
GCCTGGGGGCTGCTCCATTGGTGTGAGACCTATAGATCAGCATATTAAGGGTTTTGAGGCTATGGGAGCAGAAGTGAAGATAGAGCATGGTGCAGTTATAATTAAGGCTGAAAAGTTAGTTGGAGCTAATATATTTTTTGATGTAGTAAGCGTAGGTGCAACTATTAATGTTATGTTGGCGGCGTCTTTGGCTGAAGGTACTACTATATTGGAAAATGTTGCAAGAGAACCTCATGTTGTGGATGTGGCTAATTTCCTGAATACAATGGGAGCTAATATTAAAGGTGCCGGTACGGATGTTATAAGAATAACCGGAGTGAAAGAACTTAGCGGCTGCAACTACAGCGTAATTCCGGATCAGATTGAGGCAGGAACTTTTATGATTGCAGCAGCAGCCTGCGGAGGACAAGTGAAAATAAACAATATAATTCCAAAGCACTTGGAATCAATATCTGCAAAGCTAATAGAAATGGGAGTTGATATTATCGAGGATGAGGATAGCATAACCGTAATATCACAAGGGAAACTAAAGGCAGTAAATATAAAGACACTTCCATATCCGGGATTCCCAACTGATGTTCAGCAGCCAATGAGTACTCTTTTATCTATTGCAGAAGGCAGGAGTATAATAAATGAAAGTATTTGGGAATGCAGGTTTAAGCATGTAGATGAGTTGAAGAAGATGGGGGCCGAAATAAAGGTTGAAGGTAGAACGGCAATAATTGACGGAGTTGGTAAGCTTACTGGAGCAATAGTTAAAGCTTCTGACTTGAGAGCAGGTGCTGCTATGGTCATAGCCGGGTTAGTAGCAGAAGGAGTCAGTGAAATACATAACTTAGACCACATTGATAGAGGTTATCCTAAAATTGAAGAAAAGTTTAGAACTTTAGGGGCGCATATTGAAAGAGTGGCTGAGTAATTATTAATGGACATAAGAAGGAAATGGAGAAATAATAATGATATTTAGTTCGTTGTTTAGCGGCAGCAGTGGCAATTCTATATTTGTAGCTTCAGAAAACGCAAAAGTTTTGATAGATGCCGGCATGCCGGGTAAAAGTATTGAGGGAGCGCTGGAAGCAATAGGTGAGAAAGCGGAAACTCTTGATGCTGTATTTGTGACTCATGAGCATAGTGATCACATTAAAGGTGTAGGAGTAATATCAAGAAAATACAATATTCCAATATATGCAAATGAATTGACTTGGAAAAGTATGCATAAGCTTATAGGAAATATAAAAGAGCATAACATAAAGTTTATGAATGCAGGTGTAAATATAAAGGATATGGATATAGCGAATTTCGATATACCACACGATGCATCTGCTCCATGTGGATACTCTATTGTTTCGGATGGAAAAAAGGTGTGTATAGCTACGGATTTGGGATACTTCTCAGAAGATGTAAAGAACAATATAATTGACGCTGATGTAGTTTTGCTGGAAAGTAATCATGATGTGGAAATGCTAAAGTTTGGACCTTATCCTTATGTACTGAAAAGAAGAATACTTAGTGATGTGGGACATCTTTCCAATGAGGCCTGCGGCAGGGCTATAATCGACATACTGGGCGGCAAGGAAAAGAGAGTAGTGCTGGGACATTTAAGTAAAACTAACAATTATCCTGAACTGGCTTTAGCGACAGTAACAAATATATTAAATGATAATAAAGTTGCTTTGGGTAAAGAAATTATCCTCTCCATGGCTGATAGAAGTAAGCCAAGCAGTTACATTAAATTATAATATAATTTGGAAGTGAGGGAAACTATGAAAAGATTATTAGTAATTTTAACTTCAGTTACACTATTAACTTCCTCTGTATTTATTTCAGGCTGTGAAAAGAAAGATAGAATAAGTAAGGCTAATAAGGATAAGCTGGCCAATGTTCAGCTAAAGAATGAGAAGGACAATTATATAGATCTCGATGTATATTTCGATGATTCTAAAGATGACAAAAATGTTAGTATATCCAAAGAAGAATTATTGATAAATAAGGAAGAGCTCATGGGTGAACTTATAATAAATCAACTTATAAAAGGACCATCCTTACAGGGCAAATTAAAGCCTATTCTTCCAAAGGATACACGGCTTATCAGTTTTTCTATAAAAGACGGAGTAGCAATAATAAACTTTAGTAAAGAGGCTAAGATTACTATGTCTGCAGGAAAGGAAGAAGCCTGCTTAAAGAGTGTTTCAAGTTCGTTGACACAGCTTCAGTCCATTTCAAAGATAACGATTCTTGTTGAGAACAAGAATATTGACAGCTTAGGCGGAAATTTTGACGTATCCAAACCGTTTGCACCTTCTGACATCCCTTCATTAGCTATAAAAAAATAACGAATTATGAAATGCTTTACGTATAAGCTTGTTTTAAAATGGCTTATATGACTAAAATGTTGAAAATTGTACGAAATTTTATTATAATGTTTTGTATGACTAATTAGAGTGCAAAGGAGAATAATGTTATGAGCTTATATAAAGACTGGACAGATATGGTTGTTGATTATGTAAAGATAAAAGGAGAAGAGGCATTCTGGGCAGAGTATGGAGATATGGAAACAAGAATCTATAAGGATATACTAGCTAATCATAGTAACTCTTTAAAGGGCAGTATCAATGAATTGGCAAAGAAGTACGAAGTTACATCGGAATTCTTTATGGGTTTTGTGGACGGTATAAACGACAGCCTTGAGGAAAAGTTTGATTTGGAAGAAATAGATGGAGATAAGGAATTAACTTTTGCAGTAAATTTTGAAAAACTGTATTTCAATATGTTGGATGCTAAGGCTGAATATCTTTACACATTGCCTCAATGGGAAGGAATATTCTCTGTGGAAAAGAGAAAGGAAATTCAAAGACAGTGGAAGGATTCAAAGACAGTAGTGAGAGAAAAGAAGATAGGAAGAAATGATCCTTGTCCATGCGGAAGCGGAAAGAAATATAAGAAGTGCTGTGGAGCAAAGTCAGAAGAATAGAAATAAAAAAAGACTCTTTTTACAGAGTCTTTTTTGTTTGTAGTTATTTAAGAATGTATACCTTTGGATATTTAACTGCCCAATTGCATGCCTCACCATATGTATTGAAATACACATCAATGGTATCGCCTTTTATACCTGTACCAGCATCTGCTGCAATGGCGAAACCATAGCCTTCAACAAATAGTTTTGTTCCATAGGGTATTATTGATGGATCTACAGCTATAGTACTGTAACCATCAGGATTACGTACAGCAAGTCGTCCGGAAGCCGTATAAGTTTTTCCTACACCTCGCACTGCCCAATAGGCTGTGGCTCTTGCAGTAAATACTCTTGAATACGGCATGGGATCTCCCCCTCTTGAAACAGGCATCAACGGATATGTTCCTTGTACAACAACCTTGTTAACGGGATTTTTTACTACCGCTTCACTTAGCAATGTACGTGAAATTTCTACACCGTTTTCATATACTACATTATATTTGGTTTCCTTTTCACCGGCTGTACCCTCTTGAGTTACCTTTTTCTTTGTGTTTGCCATACCACTGTCTGTCTTAACAACAGTGTTAAAATCCAAGGGAGTAGATACCGAAAGAGTTTTATTTTCTACCCTTACAACGGAAACATTAAGGCCTTCAGACAGCTTTGTATCTTTTGCCGGTTCTACTCTGTCTTCGCTATTAAGCGTTATGCCTTGTGTAGTCAGTACAGACGATATATCATCGTCAGGTGTAAGTATATCTAGTGTTTTTCCGTCTACAGCAACTTTTATGTTGACTGCTCTCTTTATAGCTATAGTATCCTTGTCCTTAATTTTGGCATTCAAGGAAACATTGATTTTGTCTTTTGCACCAAGTGCAATTTCCTTGTCCTTTAATGCTTCATTAACAGTGTTCTTATAAGTTATATAACTGGTTGCATTACCGTTAACTACAATTGTTATATGTTTTCTTTTCATAAGTATCACAGTGGTTAATACACAGATGAGTACAACCACCATCACAGGTGCTGCAAATTTTTTCAGCATTTTCGGGTTGAGTTTAAATTTATTGGTACTTATGATCCAAACCTCCCCTCAAGGTAAATATAAGAAAATGATAACTGGATTTTATAGTTTTGTCAAATTTGCAGGCTTTGAAGCCTCAAATTGCAGTTTAATACGTATAAAAACCAGTCTGTTATAAGCTTATTCATAGAAGCTTATTAGTAGACATTAAATATAGTCGTACAAGTATACATTTAAATTATTGACAAAATAACGTACTACAAACATAATAAAGTAATAAATTGTAATAAAGGGGCTGCATTGATTGAATATATCGGTAATAACTGTGGGAAAAATTAAAGAAAAGTATTTAAGGGACGCAGTGGAGGAATATACTAAGAGGCTTTCAAGGTACTGCAAGCTGGACATAATAGAAGTGCTTGACGAAAAGACACCGGATAATGCTTCTGAAAAGGAAGAGGTGATTATCAAGGAAAAGGAAGGAAATGCTATAGCAAGATATATTAAAGACAATATGTATGTTATAACCTTAGAAATCACAGGGAAACAAGTTACTTCAGAAGAGCTTGCCAATAATATAGAAAGTTTAGGTTTAATGGGAGAAAGCAACATTGCATTTGTAATTGGAGGTTCACTGGGACTTTCCAAGAATGTACAGCAGAGAGCGGATTACAAGTTGTCCTTCTCCAAAATGACTTTCCCCCACCAATTATTCAGAGTTATGCTGCTGGAGCAAATCTACAGAGCCTTTAGAATAATTAACGGAGAACCGTACCATAAATGACGTAGACTTTCTTAAAAACATTGATATGGCTAACTTTAATATGGAAATATCCTTTGTACAATGAGACACCGCAAAGAAGGATAAACGGATACAAAAATACTTGACATTAGTTCGATACCGAACTATACTGATATTAGTAACAAATATAAAATGGGAGTATAGTTCGTGATGAATAAAAATATAGTTATATCCAAAATTTCAAGGATAAGAAGTGAAATTTATGATTACATCGAGTGTGAACTTAGAAAACGAGGCATTGAGGGTCTTGTAGTATCACATGGTAATATATTAGATATACTCTATGATAACAATGGAAAATTAACGATGAAAGAAATAAGTGAAGGAATTAATCGTTCAAAATCTACTGTAACTCAGTTAGTTGATAAGTTATTGAAGAGTGGATATGTTACTAAAGAAGCAGATTTAGAAGACAAAAGAATCAGTTATATAGCATTAACTGAAAAAGGATTAAGAATAAAAAATGACTTCAAAGAGATTTCAAACAATGTAATTGGAGAGTTTTTTAAAGATTTCACTGAAGAAGAAATTGAAATTTTGCTTTCATTATTAGATCGGGTAATAAACAACTTTACCCGATAATCTTTTACATTAATAGTTTGGTGTCGAACTATATTAGAAGAATTATTATATCTCATGAATTAAACTTTCATTATTTATACCAGAAGATAGAGAAAATATATTTTGGAGGATGATACAATGAATGAAACTATAGAAATAATAGAAAGTCTTAAAACCGTTAGAAGATTTTCGAATAAAAGTATATCGGAGGAACAACTAGCAGTTATATTGAAATCATGTGTAAATGCGGCTACAGCATCAGCCAGACAAACGTATTCTATTATAGTTGTAGACGATCAAAAAGCTATGAGAAAGATAGGATATGTTGGGAATAAAATGTTGGTATTTTGTGTTGATTTCAATAGGGTAGTAGATACAGCTGAATATTTAGGATTTAAGTATAACCATGAAGTACCTGTAGTAGATTTTATAACAGGTAGTACGGATACAATCCTTGCAGCACAAACTGCTGCTATTGCTGCAAAATCTCTTGGAATTGATTCTTTCTTTAGTAATTGCATACACAGGGGAAATGTTAATAGAATATATGAACTTTTAAACTTGCCTGAAAAATATTGTTTTCCACTGGTTGCATTAGTGCTTGGTTATTCAGAAGAAAAAAAATCAAAATTAACAAGTAAAGGACGATTAAGTGGTCCAGGAGTAATCCATTTTAGTAAATACCAGAGATTAAATGAAAAAGAATTAAAAAATATAGTTTTAGAGTATGATAGTCAAGAAAAACACTTTCTATCATTAATTAGCGATTGGAGAGAAAAAGGCTATAAGCATTACCTCGAGTATTTTTATGAAAAATGGTGTGGATGCATAAGAGTAGATGAGAAAATTGATTACCAAATAAAATCGAATAATCAATATGATGAAGTGGAAAAAATATTAATGAAGATTGGATTTTTATCAAATACGGAAGATTAATAATTATAAGTTTATATAAGTTATAAATATTGGTATAAATAAAATCTACCGTATAACTGTTACGGTGAACTGCACCACAAATGATGTGGATTTTTGAAATTGCTGATATAACTAACTTAAAGTGAAAAATAATGATTATAGTCATATGAGAATCTAAATTAAGGCACCTGGACTCATTAGTTTTGAGAGAGATGCCTTAAACTATTTTACTATTCGAATTTTCTATGTAAGTCTATTTTCAATTAAATAGATTGATACATGCTATCCTTGATTATCCCTAAAACTTTTTACCGTCTCTGTTGAATAGCCTCACATATTCTACTACATCCTTAAAATTCACCCACGAAATACCCACATTTTGGTCTGCAGCACCATAGCTGATGATAAGAGTATCATCCACTACAATGCCTCCTGTAGTAAATATACAGGGGCAAAGGAATTTATCGGGCATCTCCCATTTCTGCTGTGCATACATGAGCCTATCAGAGCAACGGTGAATAATTTCAGGAAAGTCATTTTCCTTCTCCTTCAAAATCATAAAGGACTGGGTATAACCATAACCGGGATAGGTCTTGCCATGATATTGCAAAAGCCACTCTCCGTTTCCTAATTTTATAGGAGCCCAACTGGCACCGATCCGCTCCTCCTCCCAATCAAACATGCCTGCTGCTAAGAACTTATGGGTAGCCTTCGAAGTAGCCAAATCCTTTAGGTTTTCAGCAGCTGCCAGCATAATGGAGGGTTTGGTATAGCCTTTTCCTGCTTCAAAGTATTCAGGATTGTGAGGACGGTGGAGCAGCACGTACTGAAGCTTTCCGCCTATCCTCATCTTTTCTGGAAATAAGAATACATCTCGATTGTCATCAATATTAGGATCTGTGAGGTTACAGACATAGGAAAAGGCATTTTCATAGTCTTTGTTTTTAAGCCTTTCTAAATCCAGCTTAAAAAGAACCGTAGTAGTATCATTATTATAAGCGGCTTTCCCAAAATTATTTCCTTCTTTTCTAGCCCAGGCAGGCATGTTTTCATACCGAATCTCGATTCCTCCTACTTCATTCTTCTTCCAATAGGGCCCGGGTGGGAACATACGGCATGCTGCTGATACATATAATTGTCCTTCTACTTCAAAAATTCTTGGATCCTCTATACAGCCATTGCTATAGTTCACTACCTTATTGCCTTCATCATCAGTAATATAGATTTTATCGGCTTCATATTCAATTACCGGTGCTAATGCAGGCTTAGAGAAATCCGCTACCCAGGTTTTACCTAAGTCATCACTTTTTGCATAGCCTAAAAAGATAGGATAAGGGTCAAGCCTACTGCCCTTCATCCTTTTGTGAGTCCAAGGTCCGGTGGAACGGAAAAGCATATGGAGTTCTTTTGTTTCCGGGTCTTTGGCGATGGCAGGATTAAGCACCATGGTATCAGCCCAAGGGCAGCCATCTTTGGGCTCCAAAGCTGGTTCGGGGGAATAAGTGAATTTTGGTTTCATAAGCTAACTACTCCTTTTACAATTTGATCTTCATTTTACATTGAAAGAAATAACAAATAAACATCGCGGTTCAATTACCTGAATTTAATTAATATCCCGATAATGTATTTGTCTGATTTAATAACATTATCCAGTATATGGTTTTAAAATTTAATTGCTATATAAATTATAAGTCTAGTCTATAGAATCAAATATCAGCATTTGGGACATTGTTTATCATTTATGGCCCAAAATTTAAAGGAAAATGTAGAGCAATGCAGAATATGTTTTATATCATTTATTTATAATGCCTAAGGAGCAACCTATGAAACAAAGAAAAAAACAGCATAACATTGATCTGGATATAAAAGTCCCTTTAGGAAACATTATCATCAACGTCTTTTGTATCAACTATGAGGCACCTATTCCTGGATGGGGTTACGGCAACCATTCCCACAGCAGCTACGAACTGCATTTTATCCCCTATGGCAGAGGCTTACTGAGGGTATCCAATAAGGTGTACGATATTGAACCTGGCATCTTTTATCTTACCGGTCCCGGTGTGTTCCATGACCAAAAAGCAGAGCAGCAGGACCCTATGTGTGAATATTGCATAAATTTTGAATTCGAAGTGAAAAAGCAGGCTAACACCAAAAATAAATTATATTTGCAAGAAGAAATTGATGACATTCTTAAAAGGCTTCTTATGACAAATTTTTGGTTCGGAAAAGATAAGTTTGCTACAACCCAATTATTTGAAAAGCTTATTTCAGAGATGGAAAATCAATGTGTAGGATATTACACCTATATTCAAAACCTCATCTCGCAGATCATATTAAACGCTCTTCGCTGTTATAGGCCTCAGGAGAAGTCAAATTACTCTATACCTAAGAAAATATTGAACGACTCCAGAAGGTATATTATAGACAAATATTTTGAACACATAGATAAGCCTTTATCAAGAAAGGAACTGGCATGTACTATTGGCACCAGTATCCGACAACTTAACCGCATCCTTCAGGAATACTATTCCATGAGCTTTAAGGAAAAGTTGCTTGCCAGCAGGCTGGAGCAGGCAAAACATCTACTTATAAGTACTGATCTGCTCATACAGGATATAACCTGTAAAACAGGTTTTTCAAGCCAGAGCTATTTCAACAAGGTATTTAAGGAATACTATGGAACCTCTCCAGGCAAATATCGTGGAGGCCATGAATAAGCTGATTTCCTATAATTTTAACCTAGCTTATAGCAAACACTTCCTTACAGCGGTGATAAGACCCATGCGGGTATATAATCGTTTTGGAGCTTAAAGTAAAAAAATAGGACTTACTAATATAAAGTAAGTCCGGATTATATTTTTCAAGAAGGATGAGAAAGATTTATACGATGTTTGCCCGGATAGGTTGTATCAATCAATTCGCAACTTCTTAATGCGAAAAGCACTTGCACAACCGCAAATGATGATAATAATCAAAAGCGGTAATAGTAGCTTAAAGTCCATGTTAGTGGTTTTCATCATTTCAAAACCCCATGTTGATGGAAATATTCTGCCAAAAGCGGCTAATGGCTTTGGTAACATATTAACAGGAAACATTATACCGGAAAGCATAAGTGACGGAAGAAATATGAACTGAGATACCATTGTAAGCTTTGATGTAGTTTTAATTGTAAGACCTAGAATTCCTCCAATACTTAAACTGGTAATAATGAAAATAGCCAACATTATAAAGTATATAATCGTATTTTTCGGCACAGATGCATCAAAGGCAAGAGGAGCAACAAAATATATCATAGTACTCATTATAAAGAGATGTACAAATGCTGAAATCAAATTGTTTACAATAGGTATGAACATAGGAATACCACCTACTTGATATGCCTTTTTTATTTCACTACTGTAAGTATCTGATATGGGAATGGGGGCACCTAAAATTGATCCCATTGTAACACCAAAAATGCTCATGGATTGTATCAGTGTATTCTTGGTATCGGGTGTTATTGAGGTAAATATTGCACCCATAAATCCAAAGAATACAAGCGGTACTATATAGTAAGTAAGCAGAATTCCCTTATTTCTTAAGTCAAGCTTCCATTGAAGCAATATACCATACAAAAATGCACCCATTATTTATCCTCCTTTGCAATATTCAAAAAACCTTCTTCCAAAGACTGATGTATAATCCTAATATCAAGTACAGGGTTTGATGAGTTTTCAAGAAAAGTTAATAGTTCGATTAGAGCGCTACTGATGTTATCAGTGACAAAGGTAAAGTAAGCAGTATCGGTTTCTACATAGGTGGAATTGACAAAGTCAATTTTTTTGAAAGGCTGCTCAGGTTTGATTTGTAGTCTGAGCTGTGAATGTATCTGTGCAGTAAGCTCTCGTGCAGTGCCGATAAAAGCAATTTTGCCATCCTTTAATATAGCTAGTCTGTCACATAAACTTTCAACTTCAGCCATATCATGACTTGATAGTACGATTGTTTTGCCGTTACCTTTAAGTTTTCTGATTTGATCATGCAGTGCTGCTCTACCCTCTACGTCAAGTCCAGCGGTTGGTTCATCAAGAAAGATGATATCCGGGCTGCCAATCAGTCCAAGTGCAAGATGGAGACGCCTTTTTTGCCCTGTAGACAATTGGCAATACTGACTATTTTTTATTTCTGATAATCCAAGGCTCTCAAAAATGGATAGGTCTATATTTGATTTATTCCATTTGGAAAATAGAGTGAATGCCTCAAGCACTTTTAAATTAGCGGGCAGGGAAGTGGACTGGAGTTGAACTCCTAAGCTGCCATCAATTGAAATTTTACCGCGCTCATATTTTCTAAGTCCCTCTATACATTCCAGCGTGGTGGTTTTACCTGCGCCATTAGTGCCTAAAAGTGCAAAGACTTCACCTTTCATCACATCAAAGGATATTCCTTTAATTACTGTATTTTGTCCATAGCTCTTTATAAGGTTTTCAACTTTTATTGCTAATGTCATTACACAACTCCTCCCTAAATGGATTTTGTCTACCACTGTTTTGAAAATATATCTCCATGGCTTTACCTATAAACTCATCAGCTATTTGCTGTTTTTTTTGCATTTCATCATTCCAGCCTTGTTTAGTTTCATTAAACTTCATAAGCTTTGGGAGTATACGCATATCACCCCCTGTGAAATCCATTATTAGCGACCACCATTGTTTTGCAAGTTCTTGTCCTTTGTAACTTTCTGGAGTCTCCTGCAGTTCTCTAAGCAGGACAGCCTCATCGCACATAGCTTTCCATTTTCCAAAGAGTATATGACCAAGGTCAGGCTGCTCTGTGAATCTGTCTTTGATGTGATTCAAGAGATTGTCATCAAAGAATTTAACAACCCAGTAGCCTTCGTTTTTCTGACGAATCAGTGCAATTATATCAGCATATTTATTGAAATCTACTTCATGAATAAGTGATGCCTCATCTCTTAAGGACTGCACAGCGGATAAGACTTCCTTTAACTTTTCAATTTGAGCTTTCAATGATTGCTCCTGAGAATTCAATGCTTTTACAACGGCATCAGGATTATCTAGAGAAATCAGTTTATGTTTAATATCCTCCAAAGAAAAGCCTAAATATTTGAAAGATAATATTTGATGAAGCTTTACCATATCTTTTTTTGTATAAAGTCGCCTACCACCCTCACTTTTGGAAGATGGTGCAAGCAATCCTTCTTTGTCATAATATTGCAGGGTGCGAACGGTTATGTTCATTAGCTTTGCAAGTTCGCCTATTGTTAATAAATCTTTGTTTTTCATTTATTTTGCCTCCATACATTCATAATACAATATGACGCGGCGTCACAAGCAAGAAGAATAATAAGGTTTTCATGGATTTATTATAACATAAATTTACAGTGGAATAGAATTACAGCGGTAAGTACTGTTTGATTTAGAGAGCTGTTGGATAAAATCACAAGTATTTTCTCATTGAAAGTTATATAATTAAAGTAACCGCTTTGATTACATAAGATGGATATTTATCGGCATAATTAAGGAATGGAATGCACGTTATAAATAACTAATAAATTAGGGAGAGAAAGCATGACAAGAAAATATAATTTATATCAAGTTGATTCGTTTACGAAAGAAAAATTTACGGGAAATCCTGCGGGAGTAATAACAAACGCTGATGGGTTAACCGATTATGAGATGCAGAAAATAGCTAGGGAGCTTAACAATTCAGAAACAGCCTTTATCTTTTCTTCAGATGACAATAAGTATGATGTATATATACGTTTTTTTACTCCAACAATTGAAGTTCCTATCTGTGGTCACGCCACTATTGCCGCTCATTATGCTCGTGCTGTAAAAAACAGACTAAATACTTCGCGAGTTTATCATAAAACAGGTGCAGGGATTTTACCGGTAGATATAATCAAGGAAAATGAGGATTATAAAATTGGTATGGTACAGGGTAAAATTGAATTCGGCAACATTATTGATGGCATAAATAAAGAAGAGCTTTTAGAGGCACTTAATATAAAGAATAGCGATTTGCTGAAAAATCATGAAGTCCAAATTGTGTCAACAGGTCATTCTAAGGTTATGATCGGTATAAAAAGTGTTGAAACTTTAAATACACTGCAACCTAATTATGATGCACTGTCTAAGCTAAGTAAGGTTATCCAGTGCAATGGATATTATGTTTTCACTGTTGATACTAAGGAGAATGATATTTTAATACATGGCAGAATGTTTGCGCCGGCAATAGGAATTAATGAGGACCCTGTAACAGGTAATGCAAATGGTCCTTTAGGTGCATATTTAGTTCATCATAAACTTGTTAAACACAATAATTCAATGTTTAAATTCAAAGCCAAACAGGGTGAAGCTATTGGCCGTCCAGGTGTTATTGAAGTTGAGGTGAAAATAGAAGAAAAAGAACCTGTTGAAGTTAAAGTTTCCGGCAGTGCTGTTATTGTATTTCATTCGGAAATAGCTATTTGAGTATATATTTATTAATAAATCGTGAGGGTAATTAAGTTGTTTTTACATTTAGTCTAATGGTAATAGTAAATGAATCAGCTGTTTTTTCAGTAAACAATGAACCATTATGCATTTCTATAATTTTAGTACATGTTTTTAAGCCTATGCCCGTACTGCTTACAGATTTTAAGTTTATATTTATTTTATTTTGTATTATGATAAATAAATTTTCACCGCTAATATAATATTCTATTTTGATTGGCTTAGAGTTATCAGCATATTTTGAAATGTTAGAGAATATATTATCAAATACCCGCTTCATTGAAATTAAATTCATATCTAAATAAGCTATGGTGGTACATGGTATAAAATCAAATGTGAAATTTTCATTATTTAGCATGAAAATTTCCTCTTGAAATAATTGATCTAATATTTCAGTTACATTAAATGTTTCTAGTTCTAAGTCACTTTTTTTATTGAAAACCAGAAAGTATTCAAATAGCTTATCAGATAGTGATTTAATTTGATAAGCTTTTTCACGACTATTATGGATATACTGCATAAGATTTTCTGTAGTCTTATATTTCTTGTATTCTATAATATCAAGATATCCTAATAAAGCAGTGAGTGGAGTTCTTAAATCATGAGAGATAGCCGTAATTAGTTCGCTATTAGCTGATTTTGCTTCATCTTCACTTTGTAATCGCTCAATAAAGGATTTTCTCATTTCGTTGATGCTTTCCGCCAGGGAACTTAATTCGTCATTTCCATCTATAGTTATATTATAGTTTAAATCCCCACCTTCTAATATTTTAATTTCATTTTCAAGTGTTATTATATATGAAACTTTTTTGCTAATTAAAGTAAGCATAATGATTATAAAGCATATTGCTCCAATAGCTGTAGATATAAAAAGATTGATGTTATAATATTTGTATTCAAAGTAGGAGTCGATATAAACTTTAGCGTCTCCGTCATAAAAAGAAACATCATCAAAATCATCTGATATACTGGGTATTTTTGTGAAGTCATCAGAATTGTTATATGAAGCATATCTATTGGAGTTATATATTAATTTATTATTTTTAAATATATATATATCAATATATTTGTAATCACGAGTCCACTTTTCAATTTTATTATAATCATTAATTGAAATCTTATTATCTGATATATATGCTTTAAAGTCAGAAAGTACTTGTGCACTTTTATTTTGAAGGAAAGAACTTGTATCGTAATATTTATAAAGCATAAAGTCGGCAATATAACCAACTAAGAATGATATTGAAAAAGAAATAATTAATGAGATTATTATTGATAAAGTTAGTTTTTTTTCAAGCTTTGTGGAAAATATTTTTTTATTCAATTCTGTACCCCTTTCCCCATACAGTCTTTATATATTTTGGATTCTGAGGATCAGATTCTAACTTGCTTCTTAAATTTCTTATATGTACCATCACTGTATTGTTATTGGAGTAAAAGTAAGGTTCATTCCATACGCTTTCATATAAATTCTGAGCTGAAAATATTTTGCTCCTATTTAGGGCCATTAATAAAAGAATTCTATATTCTATTTCAGTAAGAATAACTTCTTCATCATATATAGAAACTTCATTGGAGCTTTTATTTATTTTTAAGCCGTTAATATCTATAAAATCCGATATTTCAGGAGATTCTTTTCCTTTATATATATAATATCTTCTAAGTAATGCTTTAACCCTTGAAATTAATTCAGTATATGAAAAAGGTTTTGAGAGGAAATCATCACTTCCCGCACAGAAAGCCATACATTTATCCGAATCTTGAGATTTGGCAGTAAGAAATAAGATTGGAGCACTTGATTTTTCCCTAATCTCTACACATGCTTTAAAGCCAGATTTTATAGGCATCATAATGTCAAGTATAATCAAATCTGTACTAGTATCTACCTTATTCACAGCATCTTCACCATTAATAGCCTCCGATACATTAAAGCCTTCACTTTCCAAAAGAATGCGTACTATTTCTCTAATCTCGTCGTTATCATCTGCAATTAAAATGTTTTTCATAGGGCTAATTTCCCTCCTCTTTTATTTAGTATATATTTTAAATTATTTTTTAGCTATTAATTTATAGGTCACTTAAGAATTCTTAAGATTTTATATATGAAAAACTTAAGATAGTACTTATAAACTATATAGTATAGAGCTGAATAGATGAAAGAATAGAAATTTATTAACTGAAAATCTATCAAAGAAGGGAACTAGTAATATTGAATAAAAAGCGGACAATGAAGATTTTATTAATAGCTGTTGCTATTTTACTAACTATATTATTAATTAAATTTATGCCAAAGCTACTTTTAGTTACTGTATCACTTGAAAAATTTAAAAATTATATTATATCAATGGGGAATTTAGGAGTTTTTACGCTTATATTATTTCAAGTTTTACAGACAATAATAGCCCCTATTCCGGGTGAAGTTATACAAATAGCAGGGGGATATCTTTATGGTATTCCATTAGGAACAATATACAATTTAATAGGACTAGCTATAGGTTCTGGTATAGCATTTTATTTCACAAGATTAATTGGTAGAGATTTCATAATAAATCAAATTAAAAAGAAAAAGTTGAAATGGATAACTAGCATTATGGAGAGCAGAAAATTTGAACTCGTTTTATTCATAATTTTTATAGTGCCGGGACTTCCTAAAGATTTTATGATATATGTTGCAGGACTTACTACATTAAAGCCTATGAAATTTTTTGCGATTTTAATTTCAAGTAGACTTCCTTGGATTTTTGTATCAGCTAGCGTAGGCGCAAATATTGACGCAGGAAATTATACACTCACTATAATAATATCGTTAGTAGCTGTTATTGGGTTTGTAATAGGAATGTTTTATAAGGATAAAATTATAAAAAAGCTGCATAAAGAAAGTAGTGAAGATATTTAAAGGTAAAAATATTAAGTTTATATAAAATTTAAATAAAACTATAACTGCCGGAAGAGGAGAAAATATATGGTTAAGAAATATATCCCTAATATGCTTACTTTTTTAAATTTGTCATTTGGTATATTGTCAATAATTGAAGTAATAAATAATAATTATTTTTCGGCTGCACTACTTATTGTTGGGGCAGCTTTAATTGATAGATATGATGGAAGGATAGCAAGAGTACTTAATGTATCTAGTGAAATAGGTAAGGAACTTGATTCACTTGCGGATCTTGTTTCATTTGGAGTTGCTCCGGCAATTCTCATTATTTTCAAAGAAGGCCTAAATAATTATTTATTAGGAATAGGTATTATGTTATTTTATATAATTTGTGGCTGCTATAGACT
>JAEZDX010000387.1 GCA_023417975.1 Bacillota bacterium | reverse complement strand
GTAAGGGAAGTTTGGAGGATGAGATTCATGGCAGATTTAAAAATGAAGCTGATAGAAGAAAAATTGAGTGTTTGCAGATTACAAAGGGATATGCACATACCTGCTTGGGCTCTTTCCGGGCAGTTCTTTTCAATAACCAAAACTCACGAGGAATTATCTATAGTATGCAGTGAAAGCTTTGTTCCTGAGGGAGTGGTATGTGAAAAGGGATGGCGAGCATTAATGGTAGAGGGACCGTTAGACTTTTCACTTATAGGTATATTATCGCAAATAAGCACAGCCTTAGCGGAAGTAAAAATAAGTATTTTTGCTATATCAACCTATGATACTGATTATATTTTAGTAAAAGCTAAAGAAATGGATAAGGCTATATGGGAGTTAAGGAGAAAAGGATGTATTATTGAATTATAATATAGGTTAATGCACGTTTATACATAGAATACTATATTGACCTGCCAAATTTCTTGTATTAAAATTGTGGCTTAGAATAAACATATACTTTAGAAGGACAAAGGATTATATTTGAGCATGGAGGAAGCTTATGGATAAAGTGAAAGAAATGGAAAAGAAAATATTTGAGAACAGATGGTTGATATTGTTTATAGTAATAATTTCTCCGTTTATGTCTACTCTTGACAGCAGTATAGTGAATGTTGCACTTCCCGTAATGTCTAAAGACCTTATGGTAGATATGTCTTCCATTGAATGGGTAGTAACAAGTTATTTAATAGTAATTTCAGGTACTATACTTGTATTCGGAAGGCTTGGAGATACGAAAGGAAAGACTACAATTTATAAATGGGGATTTTTAATATTTACGCTAGGATCCCTTTTATGCGGATTATCACGAAGTCTTGAGATGCTTGTTGTATCAAGAATTATACAGGCTGTAGGTGCAGCGGGTACAATGGCAAACAGTCAAGGAATTATTACTCATGTGTTTCCTCAAAACGAAAGAGGAAGAGCGCTTGGAATATCCGGTACGGCCGTAGCACTTGGTACTATGGTCGGGCCTCCATTAGGAGGAATTATAGTACATTACTTTAGGTGGCAGTACATATTCTTGATAAATGTACCTATAGGCATTGCCGCTATTATAATGGGAATGAAAATACTTCCTAAAGGTACTGAAAGAAATGAAAAAATAGATTACAGCGGCGCTTTGATGTTTGGTATATCTATAGCACTTCTGTTTTATTCCTTAACAAAAGGGCAGCAGGTTGGATATGGAGATACCTTTATTATAGCTGGCTTTATTGCTGCAATTTTATTAATGGCAGCCTTTATATTGTTCGAAATAAAGATAAAACAGCCGCTGCTTGATATATCAATATTTAAAAATACGCTATTTTCCTTAAGTATTTTTACGGGCTTTCTATCGTTTATAGCTATAGGAAGCACTAATATAATTCAACCCTTTTACCTGCAGGATGTACTTAAATTCAGCTCCGGCAAGACCGGATTGATCATGATGATATACCCTATAATTTTATCAATTGTTGCACCACTCAGCGGCCATCTTTCTGATAAAATCGGCTCGGAGCTGCTCACATTTATAGGGCTTATAATTATGATATTGGGTTTATCCTTTATGTCCACTTTGAATGAGTATTCTACAATAAGTACTATGGCTATATACATAGCTTTGATGTCTATAGGAAACGGCATGTTCCAATCGCCGAATAATTCATTGGTAATGTCAACCGCTCCTAAAAGTAAGCTTGGTATAGCCGGAAGTATTAATGCCTTAGTAAGAAATCTAGGTATAGTTGCCGGAGTATCAATATCAACTACACTTTTATACAATATGATGAGCTTGAAGTTCGGAGCAAGGGTATCGGGATACATACCGGGAAGAGATGATATCTTTGTTTTCGGAATGAGATATGTCTATATTACAGCCGCTGTGATATGCAGTATAGGAGCTTTGCTTACAGCAATAAGGTTGTATCATAGGAAAATCAAAAAGGCGTAATAATTATGTGAAATGCAGTTTAAAAGGGGGAGAAGGACAATGAGAAAAAATAGCATAACTTTATCAAAGGAAAAGAAACAGGAAATGGTAAACTCCATTAAAGAGTATTTTTACAGTGAGAGGGAAGAAGAAATGGGAGATCTGGCTGCATCTATGCTTTTAAGCTATATCATAGATGAGCTGGCTCCTGAGTTTTACAACCAAGGTATAACCGATGCGTACAAATATATGAATGACAAAGTGGAGGATATGCTTGGACTTCAGAAATAGATAACCTTTAATAGAGAAGAGGTGGAATATGATTAAAAATTTGTATATTATAAGGCATGGCGAAGCTTCCCATCACATTGGTGAGGCTTTGACAGGAGGGTGGACAAACTCTGCACTTACTGAAAAAGGAAGAAAACAAGCGGAGGCGGTTGGTAAAAAAATAGCTGTAATTCTTAAGGATAAAAGCTTTGACTACTATTGCAGCGATTTGGATAGAGCTTGGGATACAGCCGATATAATTAGTAAATTTTTAAATAAGGAGCCTCTTGCATTCAGAGAACTAAGAGAGCTGAATAATGGAGATGCAGCAAATCTTACT
>JAEZDX010000350.1 GCA_023417975.1 Bacillota bacterium | reverse complement strand
CTTCTGAGCTATCATCTCTTCCAACAACTCTTCAAGCGCTTCCATTTTTCCGCTTTCTCCAACGTAATTTTCTGCAAATACAGATGGATCACAGCATATCTGTCTCAGTCTTGTTAATATTGATAATATCTTAAACTTGCTGTTATTAAATCCGTTTAATTGTACTTCCTCTTCAATCTCTTGCCTAGCACTGTAAAGATATGCATTATAAAGCTTTCTTTGCTCAACTGTCATGTCTACTATGAGCCTCTGCTCTATTTTAGGCGGAAGTTCAGTCATAACTTGTTTTTTTAGCCTTCTCAAAATAAAAGGGGTTATGTGCTTGTTAAGTGCCTTCAACGCTTCTTCGTCCTCATTTCTAATAATAGGCATCTCATACTTTTCCACAAACTTGTTGTGATTAAAAAGGTATCCCGGCATAATAAAATCAAATATAGACCATAATTCTGTAAGAGAATTTTCCAATGGAGTTCCTGTTATAGCAAAATACGCATCAGCTTTCACAGCTTTAACTGCATTTGTACTCTTGGAGGCAGGGTTTTTAATGTGCTGTGCCTCATCTAAAATACAATAGTTAAACTCCAAACTTTTATAGCTTTCTATATCCCTTCTTAGCAGTGGATATGAAGTTATAACCATATTGTAGTCATGTATAGTGCTTCTCAAAGCATCCCTCTCTTCCGGAGTTCCTGAAATTACTATACATTTAAGCTCCGGAGCAAACTTTTCCACTTCTGCCTGCCAATTATACACAAGCGAGGTAGGAGCTATTACCAATGATGGTCTCTCAGATTTTTCAGAAGCTATAAACGCAATAGTCTGCAGCGTTTTACCAAGCCCCATCTCGTCTGCAAGAATTCCTCCGAAGCCATAGTGTGCCAGAGTCTTCAGCCATTTGAATCCTTCTTTTTGGTAGCTTCTCATGATGCTGTTCAAATGGCTTGGAAGCGTAAAGTTTTCCTCCTGCAGTTCCTTCATATTATTTATAAGGTTATTAAAGGTAAAATCCTTTCTGAAATTACCTAATTCGCTTTTCAGTTCTCCATCTATATAAAACGCGTTGTATTTCGGTATTATTGCGCTTCCATTTGTGAACAATTCTTTTTCATTAATATTAAGATAGTCGATTATGTCCAAAGCATCTTTAATACCTCTGTCCTGCAAATCAACAAAGCCGCCATCCTTTAACCTGTAATATTTCTTTTTTTGTTTCACGGCTTGAAGTATACTCCTCATTTCACGAGGATTAATATCCTCCATGCCGAAATTAAATTCCAATAAGTCTTCATTATTTACCTTTACTCCGCCTATTATATTTGAACTGTTGTAAATCTTTAAGGCTTTAAAGCTATCCGAATAATAAACCTGACACAATTCCTTTATTTTATTGATTCCTTCAGTGAGAAACCTCATCAAATCCTCTTCATTATCCATACGGAAGCTTTCCTGACCTCTTCTAAATCCAAAGCTCTCTATGCCTGATACTATAAGAGCTTCTTTTGCCACATCCCTAAGTAATATTCCTTCAGCTGCTTCAACTGCTTCATCTTTAAGTGCGCTTATGTCAAAATTACCATAATTAAACTTTACGTCCGCACTTATACCGCTATTGTCCTTATCCAAATATATTTTTGCTATCAAGGGTGCTTCATAAAAACTGTCTTTAATAGAACTGTCCAGCTTCAGATCTTTACTTATAGCTTTTAGACTTGGTATTAAATATGATGCAACTCTATGTCCATCGCCTATATCAAACTGTACCTTACGGCTTCTTTCACTCATAAATACATTATACAGCGGTACATACAGCCTAAGCTGCTCGTTAGAGGGCGAGTAAATATTACCTTGATAGAAGAAGAACTTTCCATTACCGCTCAATGGCCTCGGAACTTCCTCACCATGATACAATACTATATCATTCTTTCCCTTCACCATCTCAAACTCCAACGGCATATCTTCATACAATATTCGTACATCATCATATTGTATGCCCTGTATATTTGCATTTATAGTCCGGTCTTTCAACAAAGCAAATAATCTGCTTAACTGCCTATCAAGAACATAAACCTTTTTCCCTGTAAGCAATGATGAATTTCTGCCATCTTCTTTATCTATCATATAATCTATTTCACTTGTTTCAAGCAAAAATTCTATTATTTTTCTGTCCTCCGGTGTAAATTGCTGTTCCAGAGGTTTAAATATGAAGCCTTTTCCAAATTCCAACTCCTGTACCCTTTCCACAGCCTGAAGGAATTGCTTAATATTTTTTACTACGTAGGTTTTCTCAAGTCCTATCCTAAGTTCCAAAGAAGAACTGAGATTTTCATATAAATTGTAATTATAGTATATTTCAAGCTTTAAATTTTTCTTAATATCTGAAAGTTTTAAAGTGTTATACTTTATATCTTTTAAAAGCTTATCTAGCTTATTTTTTGTGGAAGAAATTTCGTCACCTTTATAATACTCCCTAAAAAACTTTAGAAGAACTGCAACTACATGCTTACAAAAGCCTAATTTTCTATGATTATCTATAAAAAAAGGACATCCGCAATTCGCAGACATAAACCCACTTTTATCATTGAACATAACCTCTACATAGTGCTCATCAAAATATGATTCTTCTACAGAAGCTTCAATTGTATAGGCTGTAAAACCTCCATTTTTGTGATATTCCTTCTCTACGGTAAAATCTACAACTCTCCCGCTTTTATAGTAGCCTTCTCCTCTTTCGAATATTATATCATTGCAATTGTCTCGTATAAGCTTCTCCGAGATGTTCATATACATCCCCTCATTTCACATATTAGTATTTTTAAGTATATCCTTTTATTTTATCATGAAACACTTGACGAGTAAATTTACTTCTAATAATATATAGATTTTGTAATGGTCAATGCCAGAAAACGTTTGCAGTAAAAGATTTAAGTTTTGAAACTTATGATTTTATGAATATTCATATATAATTAACAAACTAAAATGCTTCATGTACTATCATGCTGTTTTCAAGGCTTCTTAAATTTTCAGAAATCTTGCATAATTTTTATATTGAAACTTAAAAATTTTAAACTTGCATTTTTCTTTTTTTTAACATAATATATTATTAACGAATACATTAAACATATAAGGAGTTTTGCTCATGGAAAAGTCGATTTTTAAAAAGTTAATTTTGCCAACTGAATTAGAATCAATTCTCCAAAACAAAGAAATTATTCTCGTTGAAAGCAGAGAAGATATTCTTGATCTGGCTATGGGAAGAAGTGAGAAAAATACCTTTACTGTAGCTTACGATACTCCTGGAAAGGGAAATGTAGTTGAGGCAACGGTGGCAAGATGTAAAAATGGTATATCTATAAATTACACTGACCCATACATGAGACGTAGAGATCCAAATTGTATGGTAATTTCTGATGACGGATTAACTGACAAGCCTAGATATAAAGATACCTTCAACTCAGATTTTGAAGATTTGAGACAAAAAACCTTTGATTGGTTTAAATCACAGGAAGAGCTTATATTATTACCTTTCATGGCAGGAGATGACAAATACGGTTATGAGGCATTACTAATTGCTCCTGCAAACTCCGGTTTTTTTGTGGGAGGTTTAGCAGATCTCCAGGGCTTTATACCAAAGAGTAAAATACCAAATAATTTCAAGCCAAAAGCTGTATTATATCTAGCTCCTCCATTTAGGCA
>JAEZDX010000343.1 GCA_023417975.1 Bacillota bacterium | reverse complement strand
ATAATAATGTATAGAATGACGAAAAACGCTAAGGTAGATATAAAGTTCGTAAGTCCCAAAGAAAACTTCAGGTCTTTAAAACCTAGATAGTTCATTACCCCTAAAAAAAACACCTTAGAAAATACTGTTCCTAAAGCAGTACCTACAAACAGGCATAAAAATGTTAAAAACAGATTCTCTAAAACTACACAGCACGTCAATTCCCCTCTTGTCATACCTACATGGAGCATTATTTTAAAATTATTAATTCTCAGTCTTATATAGGATGTGTAGGAATAAATCGTAAAAAAAATCAGTATTATTAGGATTATTATGATAGATGATTTTAATAGACCTCCTAATATGCTTCCTTTCTCAATAATTGCAGTGCCGCTGTTATATACCAAGGTAGTATATAGGAAATATAATGTTATTGATATAATACCCGTGAGAAGAAAGGTTATGTAATTTTTTGTATTCCGTTTCAGATTGCTCTTTACAATGTGCATATAGTCCATCAGTCATCACCGCCCATTATTGCAAGGCAATCCAGTATCTTATTTAAAAACTTTTTATCATCCTCCTTCTTATGTATATCTGCAAATATATTTCCATCATTTAAAAATATAACTCTGGAGCAATAACTTGCGGCTATGGAATCATGTGTTGCAAGCAGTAAAGTGACTCTTTTATCCATATTGATGCGCTTCATGTAGCTCATAAACTTTTTTGCTGCCTTTGAATCCAAATTTCCCGTAGGCTCATCTGCAAATATTATCCTTGGGTTGGTTGCCAGTGCTCTACAGGATGCGGCTCTCTGCCTTTGTCCCTGGGAAACCGCTTTAGGATATTTATCCTTTATATCATATATATTCATAAGACGGAATAGTTCATCGACGGTGCTGTCAATATACTGCTGCAGCTTCCCCTGCATTATTAGCGGCATAGCAGCATTTTCCTTCAAAGTTAAATCATCTAAAAGATTAAAGTTTTGGAATATGAGTCCTAAATTATTTCTTCTGAATATAGCTCTTTCTTTTTCACTTAAACTTGTTATTTCAAAATCCAATATTTCAACCTGACCCAAAGTAGGCATATCTATACCGCTTAGAATGTTTAGCAAAGTGGTTTTGCCGCTTCCGGAGGAACCCATGATAGCTGTAAATTCGCCTTCATGTATAGCTATATCAACTCCGTCAAGTACATTATATGAATTATCGTCGAACTCATTATTATATGCTTTTACAATATTAATTCCCTTTAATATCTCCACCAAGATCACCTCATCACGAATTTAAAAAGTACGAAACGATAACCGTAGTACCTTTTCCAACTTCGGATTGTATATCAATTTTATGCCGTAGGTTTTTTGCAAGCAATGAACATATATATAATCCTATGCCTGAAGCATCCCTATACTTTCTTCCATTATCACCTGTAAAAAAGGGTTCAAAGACCCTTTTAATATCGCTTTTAGGAATTCCTATACCTTCATCGCATATTTTCAACTGTATATAGCTATCTAATTTTTCTATTATAAATTTAATTCGTTTCTTTTTTCCTTTTTCTGCAGAGTATTTAACTGCATTATTTATTATTTGCTCCAACATAAACTTGTTCCATTTTTCATCTGTTAATACATTAATATTTCCGTCAGGACATTCTACCTGAGGAAATACGTTATTATATATGAACAAACTTTTTTTTGTGTTGATGATGTCCTTTAAGGATTTAATAATATCTACTGCCTCAGGTTCATAATCTCTTACAAACTCTTCCATTCTTAAAATATTCAGAAGTTGTTCCAAACCGTTATGGAGCTTATTGTTTTCTTCCTCTATTTCATGTATAAGAATCTTCATTTCATTTTTATCTTCATTTTTCGTTTCGCCTATACATTCATTTTGAAGCTTTTGAACCACTAAGCTTATTATAGACACTGGCGTTTTCATGTTATGAAGCCATTGAGAGAAAAAATACCTGTACGAATTTGACTTTGAATTTATTCTACTTATCTCCTTCAGATATCTGTTTTTCATGCTTTGCAGTTCTTCATTGAAATATTTTTGCTGATTTGTTCTTTCAAAAAGCTTATTTTCTTCTACATTTACAGAATCATGAATATTCATATTAAAGCTGTAATACTTTACCCCTTGTATAAATAAATGAATGATGAATATGGTAGAAACTATAACCATTGGATAAACTATATCCGTTATACCTGAGGTCATTTTATAATAAAATATCAATATACCTATTCCCAGGTAAAAAACAAAAGCATAGCTTGCATTGTCCTTAATAAAATCCATTAATATTGTCTTTTTCATAGCTGCCGCCCCTTACTTTGGTATATATAACCCGCTCCTCTTTTTGTCCTTATTACATCATAAAGGCCTAGAGCTGCCAGTTTATTTTTTACTCTCGTTACATTTACCGTAAGGGTATGATCATCAACAAAAAATGTTTCATCCCATATCTCTTCCAATAGTTCTTCTCTTGTCACGATATTATTTTCATTTTGAACAAGTTTATTAAGCAGTTGAAATTCCTTTTTAGACAATTCTTCACTGCACTTGTTAAGGCTAATCTGGAAGCTGTTCTTATTCAATGTCAAGCCATTTGATGCAGTTATAACACTTTTTTCCTGATTGTATTCACCGTAGGTTCTTCTGAAGGCGGCTTGTATCTTCGCTAGCAGCAGCTCAAAACTGAACGGCTTTACTATATAGTCATCCGCTCCCATCTCCAAGCCTCGTATCTGCTCAAACTCCCCACTGCGGGCAGATATAAATATTATAGGTACCTCCGTCTCGCGACGAAAGGCTCTGCACAATTGAAATCCATCCGAATACGGTAGATTTATATCTAGTAATATCAGATTAGGCTTTATACTTCCAAACTCATTTTCAATATTCTTAAAATCCTTTATAAGGCACACCTCATAGCCGTATTTTTCAATAAATTCCTTCATGAGGGCGCTTAATTTTATATCATCTTCTACAATAAGTATTTTATTCATCCCAAGTACCTCTATATTAAATTAGAAGGGACTATCACATAATATGCTAGTATTTCAAGGCTGCCTTAATTGATAATTATCAATTGTGCCATCCCGAAACTTCTTACTTTTATGCTATATCCCTTCCTTTTCTTCTATATATTATACCTTTTCTCTTTGTATAATACTATATATAACAGGTACAACAATCAAGGTCAGCAAGGTTGATATAATCAATCCTCCAATAACAACAATTCCGAGTCCTTGAGAAATCAGAGCTCCCTCTGAAAATCCCAATGCAAGAGGAATCAACGCCATTATAGTAGCAAGAGCGGTCATGATAATTGGTCTTAGTCTAACTCCACCAGCTTCCATCAAGGCTTCTCTCACAGTCATACCATTTTCTCTGTTGTGCTTTACTCTGTCCAAAAGTACTATGGCGTTTGTAACAACTATACCTATGAGCATAAGCATTCCAATTAACCCTGATACCGATAGTGATTGTCCTGTAATCAACAGTCCCAGCAATGCACCTACCGCTGCAAACGGCAAAGAGAATAATATTGCAAAAGGTGTTCTTCCCTCACCAAAGGCAATTACCATAACCATATATACCAGCCCTATAGCTATGAGCATTGCCATGCCCATCTGTGAAAAGGCGTCGCCTATCTGCTTGTTACTGCCACCTGAATAATAGGTTACTCCTTGCGGAAGCTTGTCCTTTATTTCATCTACAGCTTTCATTGCATTTGTTGTTACTTTACACGTATA
>JAEZDX010000292.1 GCA_023417975.1 Bacillota bacterium | reverse complement strand
AATACTACATCAACCGCATGCGGCATTTATAAGTTTAATCTTAAATTAGCCGTGTTGGAGACTGGCCTCAGCGACGAGGTAATAAATGAGCACTTGAACACCTTTGAAAGCTTGGGAAAGATTATAATTTCAAAGAGCACGAAGGAAATAATGCTAGTTAACTGGCTGAAGCATAATTGTAAGATGAATAAGAAAACTATAAGCAGCATAAACTCCGAGCTTAAGGAAGTTAAAGATAAAAATCTGCTGAGCCGATTTCTTGAGGTTTGTAAGTTTAGACAATATCCTGTTGAGGAAATATTCAACGGAATAATAGTAGCTTCTGAGGTGAAAGAGGAGGCTAAAGAAGAAACTAAAGAAAGTGTACAAACTGTTTCTGAAGAGCCTAAACAGAAGTGTACCAAGGTTGAGCAGGAAGAAGTGACCGCAGAAAAAGAATTGGAAGTTAAAAAGAGTATAGAAGCTGAAGGGTCGGAAACTGCAGCAAAGGACACCTCACAATTGCTGTTTTTTAAGACCGTAAAAGAAGAATCAGCAGCATGTAAAAGAAAGAGAAAAGTTAAAGGAAAGCACAGTGAGCAGGTTGAAAATATAGAAGCCATAGACGTTGAATTTTCAGATGCTGAGGATCCAGAAGAGGGAGTCGGTATACCCATAGCAACATGGAGCTTCGCTGGCAGTGCGGAATCGGTGTGCAGCAGTTGATACCAAAGCTGTAACAGGAAGTTAACCGGACTAAGCCTAATAACCGTTATGTAAACAGGGAAGAGAGCTTTAATCATGTATGCATCTATTCATAGAGAAGTGCATTAATTCCAAAAATAGAAATATAAAATCTTTTGCAAGTGGTCTGTTAAATATTATGTTAGCTCTTATTTTTTGAGGGCTGGGCTGAGAGTTTGATGATGAAGTGTTGAAGAAATAAGAGAAAATGAGTGACTAAGATTTTTTTCAAAGTCTATAAAATTAATTTTATAGGAGAAATATTTGAATAAACTACCTACTTATAAAATATTATTTAGTAACACAGTGTATGAGGGGTGGAGCCATGATTGATGATTTTAAAAAGAAAGCCAAGGAATGGGGGTTAACAGTATTTATAATTGAAAATACTGTAGAGCTAATAAAAAGAAATGAAAAGCTTACAAATGCAAAACGGATAAGCTATATAATCTATTTGATTGGAATACTAATTGTTTTCATTCAGTTTCTGCCTAATAAAAATGAATTAAATTCTATGACTATATTATTTGCATCTGCAGCTCTCTTAGTTCCGTTTTATATAGGAGCACATTTTGTTGAATCATACCAAAAGTCTTATAAGGAGCAAAAGACACACTTGATGAAAAATATAAGCAGTGGATTTTGTATACATAAAACTGATTGCAGATGTAAAGATGAATATCTAGTGTATATGAAAGATGTTCAAAGGATAAATTTAATATATTAGCTAATTAGATTCGTGGCAGGATTATAATCTTAAGCTATGTTTAAAAATAGTGTTGATAATTTGAAAATTTTAAAGGAACCATAATTGGTTCCTTTGTTCGCTTTTTAAATATTATGCATCAAGCCATTTGAAAAATGGGAGCATATCATTATTGAACTCTCCAGCTGTTTCCTACCTTTAATACATTTACAACACCTGAATCTTGGACACTTTTAATTTCGTTTCCTGTAAAAGGTGTTTGGGTTAGTTCTATAGTGTACTTATATGCTATCGTTTGTTGTTTCGTATCCTCAGTATCTTTTACAAGCTTTATATTTTTTACAGCTACATAGTAATCTTTATTAACGGCTTCTTTCATTCTTCCATAGGACATTCTAGTCGAAACGAGATTTTGATATGCTTTGTCGGTTAGAATATCCTTAAATTTGTTATTACTCTTTGCAGTGTCTTGGTCTAATTTATTTACATCTTTGTTCCCATTGGTTATTGCTCTGTAAAGTTCCGCATCAGATTTATCAATTGTATAGTATGCGTTTAAATATTTTTTTGCAGCATCTTGCGCTTTATTCGCTTCGTTGTCTTTAGAATTACAGCCAACGAAAGCAAAAGTTAGTGAACACATCAAAATTAAGCAGAGTACTTTTATTAACCTTCTCATAATTTACCCCCCAAAAAATTTAATAATTTTTTTATTTTAAGTATACAACAAAAAGATAATAAATTACAGTATTTACATTAATTATATAAATATTGACTCTTTTGTTTTTAAAGTCCTTTGATATATTGTAATAAATTTCATCCATTAACTCGGTTTGCCGATATAGAGTTCCAAAGTCAGCTTCCTCTTTAAAGAGACTAAATTTTATTTCGGTCTATGTATGCAGATATTAAGTCTGTAATAGAGTTTCAAATTCTTTACCCTAATACTCTGCTATAGTTCCGAAAGCAGCTTTTGCTTTTCCTCCTGGAATTCGCTTTCCGTGAGTATTCCATTCTCTTTGAGCATTTTTAGCTTTATGATTTTTTGCTCAAATAAGGAAAGAGAATCTGCTGTGTGTTCTTGAAGCTCAGCTTTAACTTCATTTGCACTCAGAGATAACTTCCCCGAATTCGTAACAGACGAATTCACAGATCTATGTTTTTCTACTTCAAGAACTAAATCGTATTTTTTTTCGGGTAAATAAGTTTGTAAAAAATTATATATATCAGCAGGTAATTCAATATCAATTAGTTGTTTATGGAGTTCTGAATAATAGTTTAGTATGACACTGCGATCATCTATTTTATTTGCCTGAGATTTTATTTCAAAATTTGTGGACGGTGCAGTATATTCAGCCGGTTTATGAGTAAATAGAGCACCCCCTAGCATCCCCATAGGACCGAGCATAAGCCCTGCCCAGAACGTAACTTTCTTAGAAAAGGTTGCGCCGGTGAAGCTTCCGCCAAAGCTGGAGTAGTTTCCATTAATGTTTGTAGTGTAATGAATAGTTCCGGCCTTTTCGTAATAGTGAAGTTGATTATATTCAATTTTACAATTTGTTTCTTTTAGTTCAATTCCATCAATTATTAAGAAGTTCAGGCCTTTATTTTCATCTATATATATTGCTGCACATTGAAGAGCCTCCTGCTTTAATATGTATACCGGTCGATTATTATTTATAT
>JAEZDX010000173.1 GCA_023417975.1 Bacillota bacterium | reverse complement strand
TCTTGAAGGAATAAAAGCAGGTCCGTTTATGGTTAAGCCTAATATAGATGAATTGGAAATGGCGTTTAACAAAGTTATAAAGGATGAGGCAGACCTTATTGAGACAGCTAAGAGTTTGCTAAGCTATGGAATAAAGTATGTTGTGGTTTCTTTAGGCGGAGAAGGATCTATGGTAGTAAGTGAGGATAAAATAATCAAAGCTAAGGGAATGAAGGTACAGGTGAAAAGCACAGTAGGAGCGGGAGACTCTATGGTGGGAGCTTTAGCTTCGGCATTGGAAAGAGGCTGGGATATGGAAAAGGCACTTAGATTTGCTGCAGCTACGAGCACCGCAACGGTTATGACGGAAGGATCTCAGAGCGGAAGGCTTGAAGATATAGAGGCACTGATAGAGAAAATAGAAATAAGCTATCTATAAAAGAGAAGTTCTCAAAGGTCTATGGTTAGTCTTTGAGAGCTTCTTTACTTCTAGGATTAATCCCCCCTGAAAAGAGTTTACTCATGTCATAGCCACTTAAAGCAAGTAATACTTGAGAAGGCAGATAGAAAAGCCAAATTAGAGTACAGCTTATGTCTGCTAAACTTCCTATAGTGTAGACCGGATTTATATAACTGGCAATGTTGAATAGTGCAACATTAATATCGCAGAGTAGAAATAAAATCATACCAAAGGCAATGAAGTATCTGTTTGGTGAAGGGAAGAGCTTATTGATACATGCATTTACTGCTCTATATACGCTAGTTGTGAGGCATATAGCATAAAACAGCGCAATAATTAAAAGAATGTCCAAGTTTTTTATAAAAATTCCAAGGATAAAAAATACAAAAATAACTGAAAGAAAATATATAGTAAAGTTTTTCACAGTATTATGCACGTTATTTGGTAAATATCTTATACAATATGTAATCTGAACTATACAAAATACAGCAACTCCCACGGTGAAAAAATCCAATATTAAAAGACATAAATCTGCTATGGCAGTCATTATTATACCGAAATGGAGAAGAGACAAATCTCTTGGACTCAATGCATCACTGCCAGATAACATAGATAATAAAACACAGAGCAGTATTGATATGTACTTTAATATGTCTGAGCTCATATGGCCTTTTAAATGAAATATGTCCACATATAAAAAGGATATATATAAAACAAATATAAACATCAATATCAGAGTCATGGCTAAGAGCTTTAGTCGTTTATTCCTCATACAAATCACCGCTTACTATAAATTATTAAAGTATATTAATGGTCAAACTCCTACATCTTTATTATAAGTTAATTAAAAAGCACCGGTAAAGGTGCTTTTTAATTAATATACTGATTATCGGCTACTCTTTTTCAAAGCTTCCGCAATCGGTACATTCAATAGTGTTAGCCATATTCTCATGCTTTACAACCTTTATCTGCTGTAATGTGCAGTAGTCTAAATTACCTGCATGATATTTACACTCGTCAACTGTACAGCCAATACTGTCATTGTGACCATCATGAAGAGAATTTTTGCTATGTGCAGTATTATCCATAAAAAATCACTCCTTTTAATTATTTCATTGTTAGTGTTTGTTTTAATAAAAGTTTTATTCATTACATATTTGTTACTTTATATATAGAACACAATAAGTATTTTACATTTTGCCTTCCCAAAAATCCGTGAAGATTGGATATTTTACTCGTCACAATGTAAGACTTTTAATGTGTTCTATATAGTTTCAGTATGTTAAAATAAGTTGTAGATACATTTGTAAAGTAATGAATTCTCTATATATAGAACATAAAAGCTTTTACTAATGTGTTATATATATATGTTGACGAGGTGAGAAAAATAGACGAGTTTGAAGCTTCTTATATTTATGTAGACAATGACAATAAGTTTGAGCAATGTTTTGAATTATTTAATAGTGCTAAAGTATTTGGTATCGATACTGAAACCACTGGTTTGGATCCATATAAAGATAAAATTCGATTATTGCAGATAGCTTCGTCTAACAAGGCAACAGCTGTAATTGATATGAGTTGCATCGGCAGGAGTACAATTGATAAGTTAAGTCTGCTGCTTCAGGGAAGTGCAATAAAAGTTTTTCAGAATGCAAAATTTGATTTAAAGTTTTTAATAAGAGCCGGAATTAACATAAATGGTCCAATATTTGATACAATGCTGGCAGCACAAATAGTATATGATGGAAACGGTCCGGTAAACTTCGGATTGGAAGCATTAGCTGAGTTCTATCTTGAAGTTAAACTTCCTAAGCAGGAACAAAAGAGTAATTGGAGTACGGTACTTAGACAGGAACAGTTGCAATATGCTGCAAGAGATGCAGCTGTTCTTTTGCCTTTAAGAGAAAGCCTAATTAGATGTATTAAAGAAGCCAGGCTTGTAGAAATATGCAAACTTGAATTCGATTGCTTATGGGCAGTAGTGGATATGGAGCTTTCAGGTATAGCTCTGAACATGGAAAAATGGCAGCAGTTATATGACAGCTATAGTTTAAAGCAGAAGGAGGAGAAACTTAAGCTTAATAGAGCTTTTGGATATGGTACAGTACAGATTAATCTATTTGGAGAAGAAATCCATGACGGTATTAATTTAGATAGTCAGACTCAAGTTATAAAAGCCTTGAAGAATAAAGGAATTACTCTCGAATCAACTTCACACAGCCAGCTTATGGAGCACAAGGATGAGTCTGAACTGATAGTTTCATTAATCGAATATAGAAGGCTTACGAAAGCTATACAAGGATTTTTATATCCCATACCTACATATATTAATCCGGCTTCCGGAAGACTACATCCAAGCTATAGACAGATAGGTTCAAGTTCGGGCAGGTTTGCCTGCAGCAGCCCCAATATTCAGCAGATTCCCAGGGGTAAGGAGTTCAGGGAGTGCTTTGTACCCCTGAGTGGAAACAAGTTTGTAATCGCCGATTATTCTCAAATAGAATTAAGAGTAGCAGCAGAAATTGCACAAGACAGCACAATGATTGAAGCGTATCAAAAGGGTCAGGATTTGCACGCACTTACAGCTGCATTAATTGAGAATAAAAAGCTTAGCCAAGTAACAAAGGAGGAGAGACAAGCAGCAAAGGCTGTAAATTTCGGACTTATCTATGCAATGGGAGCGAGAGGGCTGCAGAACTATGCAAAGACTGTGTATGGCATTCATATGACTTTGGAAGAGGCAGAGTTGTTCAGAGGAAGATTTTTTAAGGCCTACGAAGGTATAGCTCAGTGGCATGCAGCAGTAAAAAGAAGTAATAACGTAAAGGAGAGTAGGACTCTTGGAGGAAGGCGCTGTGTTTATACTCAGGAACCCGGAACAACTGCGCTTCTCAATATTCCTGTACAAGGAACTGCCGCAGATATTGCAAAAATGGCTTTAGGACTAGTAGCTCCTGTAGTAAAAAAGTTAAATGGGAGTATTGCAGCTACGGTACATGATGAAATATTGCTTGAAGTACCTGCGGCTAGGGCCTATGAGGCGGCTATAGAATTAAAGAGAATTATGGAGGCAGCGGGAGCATTTTATCTGAAAAAAGTACCTGTAATAGCTGAAACTATAATTGCAGATTCCTGGGCAGAGAAATAAAAATTATGGAATAAAAGACATCTCAAAAGTAAACTGAGGTGTCTTTTATTATGTGAAAATATTTTGTAGAAGCGGAACTTTTTAACTTATGCCGCCGTCTATGTATTAACGGAGATGAAATATATGGAAGGGGGATATGAATGAAAAGATATAAGAGTTCAATCATTATTGCTTTAAGCATTATATTGACCTTAAACACAGGATGCACAGCAAAGCTAAAAAGTAAATATACAATTAAAGCCAAAGCACTTACAGAATCGGTACAAGATATTAGTTCTGCGGACAATAAGACAGCCATGAAGATGCTTAATGCAACCTATGATTTGAATAAGGAGAAAAATACAGTTATTTCACCTATAAGCTTAAGTACAGTACTAGCATTAACTGAAAATGGAGCAGCGGGAAACACAAAAGAAGAAATGCTAAAAGCCATTGGCATGGAGGGGCTTACCGATGCAGTAATAAATGAGGAATATAAGAATGTCATTGCAAATTATAACAGTGTGGATGCATTAAAACTAAGAATGGCAAACTCTATCTGGATTGAAAAAAGTACTAATATAAAAAACTCCTTTATAAATATGGGAAAGGATTATTATGAAGCTGAAGTCAGCAGTGTAGATTTTACCAAGAGTAAAACTACAAACACCATAAACAGTTGGATTTCCGATCACACTGCAGGAAAGATAAAAAAGATAGTAGATAAGTTTGATGAGAATACAGCAATGGTACTTGTTAACACGGTTTATTTTAAGGGTGATTGGCGCGTTCCTTTTGAGAAGAAAGCAACTATTCAAAAAACGTTTATCAACTATGATAGCTCCAAAAGTTCTGTTAAGATGATGCATGGAACAATATTGGTAGACTATTTCAAAGGCAGTGATTTCAGCGCTGCTAGACTACCATATAAAGATGACAATTTCGGTATGTATATATTTTTACCAAACGAAGGCACAAGCATTAACGATTTTATGAAAGAAATGAATATTGATAACTGGAATAAATGGAAGTCTGCTTTTTCTCAAAAGTCACTAATAGTTGAAATCCCCAAGTTTCATATTGAATTTGAACAGATGCTGAACAATATGCTTAAAGGATTTGGTATGAGGTCAGCCTTTGAGCCCGGAGCAGATTTTTCAAATATGAGTCCGGAAAATAATTTGTTTATTAACTTTGTTAAACAAAAATGTTTTATAGATGTGGATGAAAAAGGTACGGAAGCTGCGGCTTCTACAGCAGTGTCAGCCTCTAAATCAGCAGCCAATTTGCAGGATGACGAAAAGTTTATAGCTGACAGGCCCTTTATCTACGTTATGGAAGATAAAAAAACAGGTATTATATTATTTATGGGAGCAGTAGTAAAGCTGTAGGAGGGAGAAATATTTATGATGAGCTCAAAAAAAGTAATGGCATTATTTATAGTTGGAGCTGTAGTATTGCAAACAGGCTGTGCAGAAAAAGCTTCTGATAAGGTTGATAACAAATATAGTATTGCTG
>JAEZDX010000097.1 GCA_023417975.1 Bacillota bacterium | reverse complement strand
CCTTGAAGTCCGGCAAGCATAATAACTGTAATTTTGTTATCCGCAAAATTCAGTTTACTATCCGTGCCACCCAAAAGTCTAGTAAGTTCATCGTTAACTATTTTTATTACTTGCTGTCCGGGAGTTAGGCTTTCCATAACTTCACCGCCTAAGCATTTTTCACTTACGATGCTTACAAAATCCTTAACAACCCTATAGTTAACATCGGCTTCAAGTAAAGCAAGTTTAACCTCTCTCATGGCTTCTTTTATATCTTTTTCGGTTAATTTACCTTTACCTCTTAACTTTTTTAATGTATCCTGCAATCTGGATGCTAAACCTTCAAAAGCCATGGCTACCTCCTACAATACTTTCTTAATTTCTTCTTCAACTTCATCGAGTTTCTTTATCAAGAACAAATCATTGTAATTTTCTCTTATATCATTTAAGCTCTGTAGCACAATTTTTTTCATTTCATTATAGCTCCTGGAAATCTCCATAAGCTTAAGCTTTTCCTCATAATCCATAAGCTGCTTATTACATCTTTTTATTGTGTCATGGATAGCCTGCCTGCTAGTATTTGTTATTTCGGAAATTTCCGCCAAAGACAAATTTTCATTATAATATAAATTCATTATATCCTGCTGTTTTTCCGTGAATAATTCACCATAGAAGTCAAACAACATGGACATTCCAACATGATCTTCCATATCATCACCACAACATTAATTATAATATCAGAATACTTTTGGGCTGTCAAGTATTTTTACTTAACAGCTATTCAAATAATGCATTTACAAACATTTCTGCATCAAACTCCTGTAAATCATCTATGCCTTCTCCGACTCCAATAAAATACACCGGTATATTCAGCTCTTTTTGAATGGATATTACTACTCCGCCTTTTGCTGTACCATCAAGTTTTGTTAAGATAATCCCATCTACATTGCAAACTTCTTTAAATTGTTTCGCCTGTATTACAGCATTCTGTCCGGTAGTCGCGTCCAATACTAGTAAAGTTGTTCTGTTTGAATCACTAAATTCCCTGTCAATTACCCTATTTATCTTTGAAAGCTCATCCATTAGGTTCTTCTTATTATGAAGTCTGCCTGCAGTATCACATATAAGGAGTTCAGCATTTCTGGCTTTAGCTGCCTGAACGGCATCAAAAACAACTGCTGCAGGATCCGCACCTTCCTGCTGTTTTATAATATCTACGCCTGAGCGCTTACTCCAAATATCCAATTGTTCTATAGCTCCTGCTCTAAAAGTATCTGCTGCTGCTAAAAGAACCCTTTTACCTTTTTCTTTATATAGATGTGATATTTTTCCGATAGATGTAGTCTTTCCAACACCATTTACTCCAATAATAAGCATAACATTTTTTTCACCTGCTAGGATATCCTTCTTACCACCGGAATTTAACTGTTCAAGCAGCACCTCCTTCAGACATTCAGTTACTCCTGAAGGCTCTCTCAGCTTTTTTTCCTTAATCTTAGTCTTCAAGCCTTCAATAATTGTCATAGTTGTATTCATGCCTATATCAGCAGTTATTAGTAGTTCCTCAAGTTCCTCGTACATATCATCATCGATGGAAACCGTCAGTTTTAATATTTCACTGACTTTATCCGTAAAGGAAGATTTGGTCTTTGTAAGACCGCTTTTCAGTTTATCAAAAAATCCACCAAACATTTCATTATCTCCTTTGCAACATGTGTTTTAAATTAATTTATTTAACTTGCCGATAGATCCACAGATACTATTTTAGATACACCCTTTTCCTCCATTGTTACTCCGTACAAAACATCACTTGCTTCCATAGTACCTTTTCTATGGGTTATTACAATAAATTGTGTATTTTCCGAAAAGGTTTTTAAAAATTCAGCATACCTGGCTACATTAGCATCATCTAAGGCTGCTTCTATTTCATCGAGTATACAAAATGGTGTAGGCTTCATTCTTAAAATAGCAAACAACAATGCTATAGCAGATAACCCCTTTTCTCCTCCGGACATTAAATTTATATTTTGAAGCTTTTTACCCGGAGGCTGGACATTGATATCTATATTGGCTGTTAGCTCATCACCATCACCAAGTATCAAGTCTGCGCTCCCCCCTTTAAACAGTTCTCTGAAGGTCTCATTGAAATATACTCTTAGCATATTGAAGTTTTCGTTGAAAACCTCTTTCATTTTATCCGTCATTTCATTTATTACACCGCAGAGCTCTTCTTTGGCATTATTCAAATCCTCTCTTTGGCCGCTCATGAACGTATATTTCTCCGTAAGATTTTCATATTCCTCAATAGACCCTACATTAACTACGCCAAGTTCTGTTATATTTGATTTTAAACCTGCTATTTCTTTCTTAAGCTCCTCAAGATTTTCAATTTCTTTTCTGTATTTTTGAGCCTCAGCCAAAGTAAGATTGTATTCCTCATTAAGCTTGCTATAATAATTTTCTTTTTCTGTCTCATACTTGATCTTATTTAATTCTTGTCTGTGTCTTTCGGCATCCTTGTTTGATATTAACATTTCTATTTCTTCATGTTCTTGAGTTTTCTTTTTAATATTTTCTTTTTTATCAATTTTTATTACTTCATAGTCCTGAAATTTATCTTCGTACTCCGTTATCTCTTTATTTATTACATCAATTGAGTAAGAGTTTTCCCTGAATTTAGCTAAGCCTTCTTGTATTCCTTCATCAGCATTTTTAACATCAGTATCCAACTGCTGTTTTCTCGCACTATGATTTTCCATTTCCCTGGAAATACGTTCTAAATCTCTTATTTTATTATTTGCAATTTCATCTATTTGAGCCTTACTTATTTTAAGCTTTACATATTCATCCTTTATTCTTTCAG
This sequence comes from Bacillota bacterium, assembly GCA_023417975.1. Classification (GTDB taxonomy): domain Bacteria; phylum Bacillota; class Clostridia; order Clostridiales; family Clostridiaceae; genus JAEZDX01. The sequence goes on along the minus strand of JAEZDX010000097.1, from coordinate 1,772 downwards.
TTTTGTCTTTTCTTTGCTGTAATAATAATTGAAGCTCATCAATTAACTGTCTGTTCTGCTGCTCCTTAATCTCGACTTCAGCCTTTCGTTCTTCTATAACTGAAATGTTTTCTATAAATACTTGAAGCTTAGTCTCTGCGTTTTGAATTTCCTGTATAGTAAGCTTCATATTCTGCTTAAGTTTATCGGTATCTTCAACAATGGCATTAATCTTACCTTGCAGCTTTGCAATTTCAATTTGCTTTGAATGAATCTGGTCTTTTTCATTTAATATAGAATGATCCACTTCATTTTGCTGTTTCTTTAATGAAGCCAATTTCTCACCAGCAGAAGTAATTTCCTTCTGTAAGTGTTCAATTTTAGTGTTCAAATCTCTGATTTCACGTTTTCTTCCAAGAACATTATTTGATCTGTTTTGCTGGCTACCTCCTGTCAATGATCCTCCAGGATTTACTACATCACCTGATAAAGTAACAATTCTAAAATTGTAAGAAGTATTTCTTGCAATGCTTAGAGCATTATCCATATCATCACAGATTATGGTTCGGCCAAGAACATAATTTACAGCGGAAGTGAATCTGTCGTTATATTTTACTATATCGCTGGCAATTCCTATTAGTCCCTTCAGTTTTAATACTTCATTATTCAGCTTTATTTTTTTACCGTCTATAATATTAAGTGGTAAGAATGTGGCTCTTCCCAAATTATTAACCTTCAAATGATTAATTAATTGCTTTGCAATAATATCATCTTCAGTAATAATATCTGATACCGCTGCTCCAAGGGCAATTTCGATAGCGGTTTCCATTCCGTCCGGAACCTTTATAACATTTCCTAAAAGATAGGTCTTATCTTTAACCCCACCTATTTTTCCATTTTCAATGTCCATCATTAAAGACTTTACAGATCTGTTGTAGCCCTCGTAATGCTTTTCCAAGTTTACAAGTGCATTACGTCCTGCTTCCAATTTATTATAATTAATTGTTATATCCTTATAATGTTTTTCTTTTTCAGAAATATCTTTGTTAATATTTAATATAAGTTTTCTATAATCTCTTATAGTCTCTTCGTGACACTCTATTTCGTGCTGCACCTTTTCTTTTTCCTGTTCCAGTGCACCTGCCGTTGTGGTATTAATAGCCAAGGCATTTTGTTGGTTCTCATAAGAACCTTTAAGTTGTTCCTGTCTCTTATTTAAGTTATCTTGATTTATAGTTGCAGTTGTAATTTCATTCTTTAACTCTGTAATTTTTCTCAGCAGTTCAATTTGTTCCTCTTTATGAAATAGAAGTTCCTCTTCAGTATTAGTTATTTGATTATTAATTTCTTCTATTTCCGCTTCTAGCTTTTTAATTCCACCGTCAGTAATTAATTGTTCCCCGCGAATGCTTTTAAATTCTTCCTCAAGTCCGCCTTTTTCAATAATAACCTCCGATATCTTTGACGAGATTTGCTGCATTTCCTTTTCATACTTTGAAATGTAATCTTTCAAATTGGAAATTCTCTCTGATAATACTTGATTTTCAGAAAGTACCGCCTGCTTTTTATTTACACTTCCATAATATTTCTCTTTATCCTCAGAACTTTTTTGTTCATGCTCCTCAAGTTCCTTATATAGACCATCCAAGCTTGCCTTTAATTCTTCTTTTTTAGAGGACATGGAAAGCAGTTCATCATCCAATGAAGCAATTGCTTCTGAGTACGCTTTTAATCTCTCTTCATTCTTTTGTATGTAGTATATAATTATTGAATCTTCCTTCTCAGTCAAATAA
>JAEZDX010000052.1 GCA_023417975.1 Bacillota bacterium | reverse complement strand
CCAAATATGAGAGCAAATAAATTTATAATTAATGAGCCGGTAGAAGAGCTAAAAGAATATGTTGAATATATCCGTATAGCCGAATATGTCGGTGAAGAAGGCTTAACAATAAAAGTATGTCCCAATGGTTTTCCAGGAATAGTGTTTCAACATAGTAATGGTCAACCTGCTATAAAAAGCATTGTCACAAGCTCTGGTCGTGTAGTTAATATGCCACCAACTTTATTTCTTTATGGACAAGTGACAGAACTTTCTGTTATGAAATACAAAAGTGAACCCTACACTACAGTTCAGGTAGTTCTAAAACCCAATGCACTTAAAACCTTATTGGGACTAGATGCATCAACACTAACTAATGGATCTAGGGGATATCAGGAATTCGATGCTGTAGATCTTAATATTCAGTTAATTAAAGCACAAAGTGATGAAGAATATATTAATCTTTTTACTAATTTTTTATTAGGCAAACTAAAACTGTTCAAACCTCGGGACACTATTGTGGAAGAAAGCTTGAGTTATATTCATTTAAACATAAGTGATATCACTGTAAAAGATTTGCTTGGACAATTGTACATTTCAGAAAGGCAGTTTGAAAAGAGGTTTGTAAAAGCGGTAGGTGTTTCCCCTCAATTTTATATACGGGTGAAACGATTTAATGAGGCTATGAAGCTTATTGATTCTGGAAAATATGATAAGCTTAGCGATGTTGCTCAAGTCCTCAATTATTTTGATCAATCTCATTTTATACGTGATATCAAAGTTTTTTCCGGGATTACTCCCAAAGGCATATCTCAAAAGATTGTTGATTTCCATCACGATCAAATAGGTTCCTCTTACTTAGTCTAAAATGACGGGATTATACAATCATTACTTCAGCTGTCCTAGTAAAATGAACTTATTACAAAAACTATTCGTGTATGGAATATGAAGCGGAAAATTAACCTTACTCCATGTGCGATAGTAGAATTGAAATGGGGAGAGCAGAATGAAAACTAAACTTGCATTTAAGACACAGCAAGGGAAAAAAGCTGTTATGGAATTCTACGATTCACAACTGGAACAGTGGAATGTACCTTACAATACCATGAATGTGAATACTCGTTATGGAAATACATTTATAATTGCTTGTGGCGAAAAAAGTGCTCCGCCACTAATATTACTACACGGCGGGGGGATGAACTCCTGCATGTGGCTGGAGGATATACGAGTGTATTCCCTCAACTATCGAGTGTATGCTGTGGATATACCGGGTGAGGCAGGGAGAAGCGATGAAAACCAGTTACAGTTAAAAAACCGACATTGTGAAGATTGGCTGATTGATGTTTTTGATGCCTTATTAATTGAAAAGGCTGATCTTATAGGAATTTCATTTGGTGCATGGCTGTCAACAAAGTTTTCGATATGTTATCCCCAAAGAGTAAGAAAACTTGTGTTGTTTTCACCATTAGGAATTAGTCCGCAAAGAAAAACTTTCCTTTTTACCCTTATAACTTGTAGAATTTTTGGTAAAAAAGGAATAGATAAATTGTACGATAAAATAAACTCAAACCCAGCTATACCTAGTATGTTGCTAAAATATCAAAAGCTAATTGGTAATAATTTCAACCCGCGTAATGAATTGATCCCTTTGTTTTCTGATGCTGAATTAAAACGACTATCTATGAATGTTACGATGTTTGTAGGGGATTTGGATATAATTATTCATTCTAGAAAGACGGCGAAACGTTTGAGAAGTTTGGTACCTCAGGCGAAAATAAATAGTCTGCAAGGAGTAGGGCATACTATTGTGAATCTTTTAGATAGGATAAAAGTAGATATTTAATAAGTAATAATAATATGAAAGGAGCAAAGAAACATGAAGAGCATAATTCCAAATCTATTTATTGATAATTGTCGAGAAAATCTTGAGTTTTACAAGAATATCTTTAATGGGGAATTAAATAATATTGTGCCAAGGTTTGATGCAGAAGATAAAATTATGCATGCTGAATTGCATATTAATAAAGATTGTGTATTATATTTTGGTGATAAGCTGGAAGAGGCAGCTCCTGATCCTAATATACATATATTTTTAAAGTTTGAAGCAGAAGCTGAAATTGAGAAGGTATATGATTTGTTAAAAAAAGAAGGACAGGTAGAAATAGAATTGAATCAATCCTTTTGGGGAACGATCCATGCCGTTATTATTGATAAAAACGGAATAACGTGGGATTTGGATAAATAAACATCACCTTTATTTTTAGCCATATATAATACTTTAATAGCAAACAGGCTAAGGATATAGATTTCGTACTGGAATTGACAAAACGAACTTCAGAAATATATAATGTAAATATCAGCTAAACCGTTGATTAAGAGTAGTAAACATATGTATGTGAATTTACAGAGAGCTATTGATGGTGAAAATATAGCATTTCAATATATGTTGAATGGACTTATGAGGGCAACTCGAAAGCTTTGCAAGTAGATGTTGACGGAAATCCTAACCGTTATGATGGAAGCGTATGTTAGTACGTGTAATTTGTTTTTTTAGGTGGCTAAACAGAACTATAAACTTCTGTCCTTTTTGGGATAGGAGTTTTTTTATTTTAAGGAGATGGTTTTATGGAAGATGGTTGGTGGTATGGATTATAAAATAAAATCATGAAGGAGCTTTTGAAATGGAAAGAATTTTAACAGGTGATAGAACAACGGGAAAATTACATTTAGGACATTATGTAGGCAGTCTTCAAAATAGAGTTAGGCTGCAAAAGGAGTATGATACTTTTATTATATTGGCTGATGTTCAGGCTTTAACAACTCATTTTGAACGTCCGGAATTGATAAATCAAAGTATTTATGATGTTGCAATTGACAATTTATCAGTTGGATTACTTCCTGACAATATAACTATGTTTTTACAATCTAAAATAAGTGCTATTGCAGAACTAACAGTATTTTACTCAATGCTTGTGACAGTAAATGCGCTGCGCCATAACCCCACAATAAAAACAGAAGCTAAGCAATACGGATATGATGATTTAAGCTATGGTTTTTTAGGCTATCCCGTAAGCCAAGCGGCGGATATAACTTTTTGTAAAGCGGACTTAGTTCCGGTTGGTGATGATCAACTTCCGCACATAGAGCAATCAAGAAAAATAGCAAGAAGATTTAATGATTTGTATGGTAAAGGGAAGGAGATCATAAAAGAACCGAAAGCACTACTAAGCAGTAACCCAAGGTTAATTGGATTGGATGGAAATGCAAAGATGGGTAAAAGTCTGGGCAATGCAATATTTTTATCGGACAATGTTGAAGAAGTTAATACAAAGATAAGAGCTGCAGTTACTGATGCAAATAGAATAAAGCTAACAGATAAAGGCAATCCGGATATTTGTACTGTTAGTAAATATCACCAGGTTTTTAATGAAGGTGAATATGAAAATATATGTGAAATGTGCAGAAATGCAAATGTGGGCTGTACTGCTTGTAAAAAGCTTTTAGCAGAAAAAATCAATTGCCTTATTGCTCCATTTAGAGAAAAACGAGCTTATTATGAGGACCATAAAGCAGAGGTACGAGATATTATACTTACAGGCAGTGAAAAGGCAAATGCAGTAGGTAATGGGACGGTTGAAGAAATTAAAAGAGCAATGAATATTAATATAGAATAACATCATAACAACTTATGGGATGGCTGCGGGAAATGCAAGGCTTTATAGAAAAGTATCACTTATTCTGGACTAAGTGAAGCTAATGTATGATTATGGGAGGTAATAGTTTGAAAATACGAGATGATTACACCTGTCCGTTAGAAATTGTTCATGATATAATACGGGGAAAATGGAAAACCATTATTATGTTTCAGTTACGAAAAGGAAATGCCACTTTGTCGGAATTGGAACATGGTATTGAAGGAATTACACAAAAGATGCTGCTTCAGCAATTGAATGAGCTTCAACAATTTGGCTTAGTATCAAAAAAGGAGTTTACAGGATATCCTTTGCATGTTGAGTATTTTCTTACAGAGCAAAAAGGGCGTAAGATGCTGGAGGCAATACAAATCATGCAGGAAATAGGCATTGAGTATATGGTAGAGCATGGAATGAGTGATATACTAGATCAAAAAGGTATCGATTATTAATTAGTAGAGCCGTAATACCCACTAAAAAGTGGGTAATTTACTCCTTTGATACTATAGGATATGCTTTAGTCAGAAATCATAAATAAGAAAGAAGGCGTATTTATGGGGAGTGCTCTTATATTAGTCGATATCCAGAATGATTATTTCCCTGGAGGGAAGAATGAATTGTTCATGCCTGAAGAAGCTGCAGGTCATGCAAAAGTGCTTTTAGATTACTTTAGAAAGAAAAACCTAGATATATTTCACATTCAACATGTCAGTACCAATGAAAAAACCGGATTCTTTCTGCTAAATACAGAAGGAGCGGATATATATCCACTGGTTTCGCCCAAACTTAGTGAACCTGTGCTTGTGAAGCATACTCCGGATTCATTTCTTGGAACCGGATTGGAACAGCAATTAAGAGCACATAAAATTGAATTGCTTGTAATATGCGGAATGATGAGTCACATGTGTATTGACACGACAGTACGGGCTGCAAAGAGCTTGGATTTTAATATTCTCTTAGCAGAAGATGCATGTACAACGAAAGAACTTATGTGGAACGATACTCTAATTACTGCCAATACAGTTCAAAACACAATGATGGCGGCTCTTAACGGAACGTTTGCTCAGGTGGAGAAGACTGAGACAATTATTAGGTTATTAAATAAAAGGAGTTATGAATATTAATTATATAAAAGGCTGTCGCACTAGCGGTTAAAAATCGTAATGTGAGACAGCTCTATTTTTATGCCGTTTTATGTTACATTATGACGCAAACCTAATATATCATATAGGCTGCCCGCTGGCACTAAGGCTATGTTCATAAATAGTAGTAGGTATGACTTAGACAGGCCATAAGTATCGATAATTATATAGCATGGCTTAAGTGGCGGTGTTTTAATTTGGCTAAGAGTTCAGGCTTTAAAATCATGGATATCTGTCATTAATGAAACATAAAGAACTTCATTTCATTTTGATGCATTAAGGTATGAAGCTGTTAATCTAGAAGTTCGTAACATCCATACCGTAGAAAGCATGTCTATAACAACAGGCTTGTCCCCAAATAAACATCAACTACTATTTTTATACATAGTTATAGTTCCATGTGAATGTATATTAAAAACTTTAGAGCCTAAATATTAACAAACGCACTTTTGAAAACATCCAATTTTCAAAGGTTGTTTGTACAATGTAGAACATATATTATCATCTATTGACATAATATGGTATGTACTATAGTCTATAAGCAGTATAGAGTGTACGTCTTTCAATGGATAGACAGCAGGTTATATAAGATTGCAAATGTAAAATAGGGTCAACAATTTTGAGGAGGAATAAACAGTGAATAAAAAAGACTTCAATATTCGCTTAGAAAGAAAAGAAGATTACAGAGAGGTAGAAAATCTCACAAGAGAGGCATTTTGGAATATATACCGTCCGGGATGTTCAGAGCATTATATATTGCACTGTTATCGTGACAGAGAAGATTTTGTGAGGGAACTAGACTTTGTCATGGAGAAGGATGGCAAAATCATAGGCCATGTGATGTATGTACATTCTGAGATCAAGTGTGATCATGGCAGAACTATTCCAATTATGACATTTGGACCTATCAGTATTGCACCGGAGTACAAGCGTCAAGGCTATGGAACTATTCTTTTGGAGTATTCAATGGATAAGGCAAAGGAGATGGGTGTAGGCGCTATTGCAATCACAGGCAACATAGACT
>JAEZDX010000640.1 GCA_023417975.1 Bacillota bacterium | reverse complement strand
CACCTAAAGAGGTGGCTGTAATGAGATATGAGAAAAACATCATGGAAACTGAAGTGTATGTTTTAAATAAGATTAAATCACTTGGAGATATACCGATTCCAAAGGTTTTCTATTATGATCAAAGTGGAGAAATTATTAAAAATGACTTTTTCTTCATGGAGTTTATAGATGGTGTACCACTTAATAAGATACGTTCAGAACTTACAGAAGAACAATGTAGGGAAATATCATCCGAACTTGGTAGGATTACACGAAAAATAAACGATATAAAAGGCAGCTATTTCGGATATATATCACAGGATGATAAGCAATTTGACACATGGGATCAGGCTTTTTTATGTATGATAAAGGATTTATTTGCCGATGCCATGGATGCTGGGGTTATACTTCCTTACGGCTATGATAAACTTTACAATATGATATATGAAAAGCGAGAGGCATTAAACATGGTAAAAAAGCCATCGCTTATACACAAAGATTTGTGGGGTGGAAACATATTTGTAGACCCTAAGACAGCAAAAATAACAGGTATTGTTGATTGTGAGCGTGCAATATATGGAGATGAACTGCTTGATCCGGTATGCGGTTTTCTTTTAAATAATAAAGATTTCATGGAAAGTTATACAGGAAGAACATCAATTGAGAAGGTAGAGGAAATAAGGGTAGTTCTTTATCAAATATATCTTTATCTTATTATGGTTATAGAATGCCCTTATCGTAAGTATCCTGACGATGGTCAATTTAAATGGGCAAGTGCACGACTTCAAGAAGCACTAGATGAACTTTTGAAATTATAAGAATTTATATTACTCATTGTTCATTTATATTAACTGAATTATAAAAAACTACTACTAATTATAAACACCTCATTATTCAAAAATGAATTTTGGGGTGTTTTTAGTTCGCAATGCAAGATGATTGTTGAACAATCCGATTATATTATGCAGTATCAAATAAGCATTCCGTTCTATACCTATTTGGAAAATGATACAATATTGATAAAACGAATGTGCATTTTGATAAAATGGTTGGAGAAATAGAATACTATGTTGTTAAGTACAAACATTAATAAATTAAAGAAGTGAAGAATTTGAGAGAATAGTATAATTTTTTTGTCATACCTGTAACCAAACCAAATTTTTTCGGAGTAGATAGATAAAGGGCCCTATAACAAATAATTAAGGGGGTGAAAGAATGGAAGACAGCCGCATTGTCGAACTATATTGGGAACGTTCCGAAAATGCAATTACAGAAACCGCATCCAAGTATGGCAGCTACTGCTATTCTATCGCCTACAACATTCTCGTTAACGCCGAGGATGCGAATGAAAGTGTAAATGATACATACTTGGGGGCATGGAAAAGTATACCGCCTCATCAACCATCTATACTATCCACCTTCTTGGGAAAAATTACTCGGCGAATATCCATCAAGAAATGGCAAGAAAAATATGCAGCAAAACGTGGTGGTGGTGAAATTGTACTTGTTCTTGATGAACTAGCCGACTGCATACCATCCAAAAGCAGCGTAGAGCATGAGATAGAAACAACCGAGTTGGCAAAGGTGATTGATGCTTTTATTATGTCACTGCCTGTCATAGAACGCCAAGTATTTATTTGCCGATATTGGTATTTTGATTCTATTTCTGCAATCTGCCAACAATTTGGATTCTCGCAAAGTAAGGTAAAAACTATGCTTTATAGAATACGGGGCAGACTACAATCTTATCTGGTGAAAGAAGGTGTTTGTTATGACAACAAATAAATTACTGGAAGCTATGGGCATGATAAATGACGAAGCTATCCGTGACGCAAAGGCGTATAATAAGTCTCATATCAAAACGGTATCTCGCAAGTGGTATAGGGTGGGTGCTATTGCAGCTTGTTTATGTATTGCTGTTTTAATAAATATATTGGTAAATAATTCAACAAAGGGCATTGTTTCAAGCCCGGGTCTGCTTACCGTAACTGCGTATGCGCTATCCCCCAGTGTTGTTGAAGAAATTCAAATGAAGGAAGGCATAGAATTGCCGGTTGAATACGGCTGGAGCCTTGCAGTAAATAGCAGACCCGGATTGCCAATAAAGTTGTCTATGCACGAATATCCGGACATAACCTTTGATATATCGATTAGCAACGGACGATTCCTTCTTTGGGGCCCCAAAACTAAGGGCATGAACTATTTTGGTTCTTCTTTTAACGTAGGTAACGACACTACTATATATTGGAATAACAGTCAGGCCAATCAAAGCGGAAAGGGCGGCGGAGAAAGCTATATGGGGTCCGAAGCATATGCAGATATTGTAATGCGTGCTGGCAAGAACATTGTTGGATATGCTGTAATAAAGATATTCACAGATGACCTTGATAATGCGCCTGCCCAACACTACCAAGCTATCATTCTAAAATCTGTTTCTTTCCCCAAAGTTAACGGGCGTTACCAAAATATCACAAATAAATATGTGGCTTCAGAAATCCAGCGTGTGAAAGCAGAATAGATATGCCCAAAAAATAATCTGCTGCCAATACAGTTCGTTGGCAGCAGATTAGTAGTAAATAATATTAAGCTTACTTATTGTAATATCTATCACAATAACGTTCAATATATTTTACAGTATTATTAAATATCATGTGAAAATCAATCATCAAACTTAAATTTCGCCGTCACCACCGTGGTCTTCTCCCTATACTCCTCAATGACCTCATCAATCTTTTTGCAAAGGAATTCCAAGTTGCAGTCCTCGCAATTTATAGGGAAAAAACTTCAACTATTAACAGAGCTGTGGAAATTCTACGTTAATTATTCTCCTTTGATGAATTTCCACAGCTGCATACATGGTCAAAAAGCGTTGAAGATTCGCTATTTTGACACATGTATAAGTTACCGTAATGTTTCCTATGATTTATATACTTGTGTATAATTTTGCTATATAATGGAATTAATGCAGAAATGCAATTATTATGAAGGATTACTTTAGTAGCGGAGCTAATATAATAGAGGCTTTGGGGAAAAAAGATAGTAATAGATTTCAATTTGTAGTGTCAGTTAAGTCGTATCTTTCTTACGAAACAAAGGATGCTTGTTTAATAACAGATAAATATGAATCTAAGGGGGAACGGATCATAGAACTAGTCAAGTTTAATTTAAATGATAAAAATGAATTATTAGATTTAGATAAAGAATGTTTTGGAGTAAATCGCTGGGATAATGAATTATGGCAAGATATTTTAGGGGATTTAGAACATAATATTATTTATTTAGTGATTTTGATTTCAGAAAAGTAGATACTCTTAAAGGATATTATAATAACCCTACTGAAGATGCATTGAGATATCATTTAAGTATATAAACATGTTAATAAATACCAATTAAACGATAGATTCAATGAACAATATTCATATAAGGTGTCTTAGCAAAATATAATGAATAGAAGAAATATGGGGGAAATATAAGGATGGAAAGTATACAATGGAAAAAACAAAAACACTATATATTGAAAGGTGAAACTATTGAACTTGTTCCTGTTACAAAAGAAGATATGAATTTTATTTGTATAGAAGAAACTGATACGAAATTATGGCACTATGAAGAATATGTAGAGACCGACAAACAATGTATTCTCAAAAAATTTACTGATAGAATTGAACTAGATAATGTTTTTGACTTTATTGTTAAACGAATATCAGATGGTGAACCAATAGGCGTAGTATACATATGGAAATATGGTTTGAATCGAAAGAGTTGGGAAATTGGATACGTTATATTACCTAAATATCAGGGTAATGGTTATTGCTTAGAAAGCGTAAAACAGTTATTATCATTTGCTTTTGATGAATTGGATGCTCATAAAGTCGTAGGAATGTGCCATTGTGATAATCTTAAATCAGCATCAGTAATGCAAAAGGCAGGAATGTCAAAACAAGGGGTATTTAGAGAAGAATATTTATGTCAAGGCAAGTGGGTAGACCAATTCTATTTTAGTATTTTAGAACGAGAATTCCCTAAAAATGATTAATGTTTTTTATAATAGCAACTCTATTGGCATTCCTTTGGGGTACTGGAGATTTTTTAACCGCCAGAGTCCCCACAGGTAAAAACCTAGTACAATCGACGAGACATATTTATGGTTCTAGAGATATTTCTTTATTTCCTCAGCTGTTGGAACTCTACCCATGATCTTCACTTTTTCATCAACCACAAGTGCCGGTGTCTTCATAACACCGTATTTCATAATGTCTTTATATCAGTGACTTTTTCTATAGCTGCATTGAGTCCCAATTCAGCCACAGCTCTCTTTGTGTTCTCCTCCAGCTTCCTGAAGTTCGCACACCCCGTCCCCAAAATTTTTATTACCATAATATTAATTCTCATTTGCTAAAACAAATAACAGCAGTGAAGGCACACTTGCACTTAACTGCTGTCTAATCCTATTCACTTATATTTCTCACAATATTTTAACTTCAAATAGAGGTAGTATTTAGAGTCTCAAAGCATTTATTATCAAACGGTTCGTTCAGCAGTTAAATCTAATTCATTATTTTGAATTCTTCTTGTCAATTCTTTAACCTTTTCCTCGATGGCTTTAGCTGTCTTTATAAATTCCTCATCAGCTTTTCCTGAAGGGTCATCCAACCCCCAATTTTCTTCGTGTCTGGACGGGAGGAATGGGCACACAACATTGCAGCCCATCTTTACAACTATATCCACATCGGGGATATCATCAAGGAGTTTGGACTTCTGCGTTTCATTCATATCTATATTGTATAACTCCTTAATGATTCTTACTGCATCCTGATTTATCTGAGGTCTTAATTCTGTGCCGGCTGAATAGGCTTCAAAGATATCTGAAGCATAAAGCTTTCCAAGCGCCTCTGCCATTTGAGATCTACAGGAATTGTGTACACATATAAATGCTACTTTTGGTTTCATATTATCTCCTCCATCTTATGATTATTCTTGTTACTTATTGTCTTCAGCTTCCGAAAAGAATTTTCTTCTCCAAAGCAGGGCTACATTGACCAGTCCAATCATTACAGGTACTTCAACCAACGGCCCTATTACTGCTGTAAATGCCTCTTTCGATTCTATACCGAAAACCGCAACTGCCACAGCTATGGCAAGTTCAAAGTTATTGCTGGCTGCTGTAAAAGAAAGTGTAGTAGTTTTCTTATAATCTACACCTGCCTTATGGCTGATGAAGAAGGAAACTGAGAACATCACTGCAAAGTAAATAAGCAGAGGTATTGCTATCCTTACTACATCAAGAGGCAGCTCAACAATATACTTTCCTTTGTAAGTGAACATTACAATGATAGTAAATAGTAATGCTATCAGCGCCAACGGGCTTATCTTAGGTATAAACTTCTTTGTATACCACTCGGTACCTTTAATTGGTTCCAATATAAGCCTTGTCAACAGTCCAGCAGCAAAAGGTATCCCTAAATAAATTGCCACCGAGGAAGCTACTGCACCCATGGATATATCCACCTTGTAACCTGTCATTCCAAACCAAGTAGGCAAAACTGTTATAAAGATATAGGAATAAATTGAATAAAATATAACCTGGAAAATTGAATTAAAGGCAACAAGTGCTGCGGCATATTCTGTATCCCCGTCAGCTAGGCTGTTCCAGACAATAACCATAGCTATACATCTGGCTAATCCAATTAAAATAAGTCCTGTCATATATTCCGGATAACCTCTCAAAAATACATATGCCAGTATAAACATTAGTATTGGTCCTATAATCCAGTTCTGTACAAGGGACAGCCCTAGAACTTTAGGATTTCTAAACACCTTGCCAAGCTGCTTATAATTAACTTTGGCAAGCGGCGGGTACATCATTACTATAAGCCCTATGGCAATCGGTATGGAGGTGGAGCCTACTGACAAATTGGATAATCCTTCTGATAATCCCGGAACTCCCCAACCTAAAAATACACCTAAAGCCATTGCGAGAAAAATCCATAATGTAAGATTTCTATCAAGCATTGAAAGTCTTGAAGCTTTTCCGCTCAAATTGATCACTCCTCTTATTTCAAAATATAGATGCATAAATTTATCATTGAATTTATCTGGGAGAATTATTAAGGTTTAGATTTCCGCATCTTTATCAAAGCAAACTTTACCTTCCTTGAGATCGTCGCAGTTCAAGTTGGTTTTTCTATATTTTTCAAGTCTTTCACAGTCCACTTTGCATTGCTTAAGCTTTATTGCTTCTGTTTCTATAACTTCCTTGATAAACGGATATTGCTTTAATGTATCTTCATTAAGTTTATAATAAACGTATTTGGCGACTTTATAGTACTCAATAATCTGTGCATTGGTTAATTTGTTTAAATGCCTTGAAGTATTTGATTGATTCACTTCCAGCAAAACTTCTATTTCACAAACACAGAGGTCTCCATCTTTAAGTAAATTTAATATCCTCATCCGTGTCTCATCGCCAAGTGCTTTCATCACCTGTATCAGATCCATTATTGTACCCTCCCTTTATTGCTACGGAAATTTATAATTCATTTTTTTCCGAAGAATTATTAAGGTATAAATTCCGCATATTTATGAACATATTCAATTATAATCATATGACGAGTGAAGCGGTTTTGCAACCATATACAAAATATTTAACACTGTCTTAACCTATTGAAATTATAATTCCAAGGGCGGAGACTTTAAGTCCAAGTATTCTGCACAATTGTAACAAAGGATGGACCAATTACTTTTATTACATTTTGCTTTGGAAAGGGCGCCAGTTTTAATGGGCGAAAAAAATAATACCACTGTTGAGGAAAGTAATACTTGGGTAATTATTTTTATGTGTATAGGAATTATTTTTACAATATTCTTCTGTACATTTACTATTTTAGATGAAATAAAGAAAAAAGGTTAAATACGTAATCTTCTTTTAGAACTAAACCGCTTCTGAAGCGGTGGCATGGTGGTAGCTTATCATACAATTCCAGCCTTTGGTTTAAAATCTAGACTATGTTTAAGAATAGTGTTGATTTAATCTGTTTTTTAGGGGAACTGTGAGTTCCCCTAAAATAATATTAATTATATTGTAATGCCATTCATTGTCTCTTTTTCTTCAATAATCTAACAATCCATACACATTCACCAGATAAAAATAGAATAGAAGCCAATATATTTCCTTGTAATTTAAAGGTTATTGCACTTATTTAAGCCATTTATTGAATTGAGTTCATAAGCTCAAAGAAATATTTTGACTCTTGGGTTTTATAAAGCTTGTACCAGGAATCTAGGGTTTGCGGTAAGAATACATCTAGAATTTTCAATATATGCAAAGCAAATTCAAGAGGAGCTATTCCAGAAGCAGTAATCAAGCTTCCATCAGTTACTGCGCCTTCCTGCTTATAATACATCTCTCCAGCATAACTAGGACAGACCATTTTAAGATACCCAAGGTCATTGCTTGTATGGTCTCGTTGATCCAATACTCCCCCCATAGCAAGTCCTATTGTAGCGCCACAAATCGCCCCTACAACTATACCTTTCTCTATATATTTTTCAGCCATTCTTATAATGGGAGCGTGAATTGCTTCTGTCCATGTATTTCCACCAGGAAGAATCAAAGCAGCAGCATCCTTAAAACTACAGTCCTTAAGCTCAATTTCCGGTAATATTTTCAGACCTCCCATTGAAGTAATAGGGGTCTTGGTAATTCCTACAGTTACTACTTTTAGCGGCATTAATCCCTTTTTGTAGTACCTTCCCGAGTTGATTTCAGCGGTTAAATAGCCTATTTCCCAGTCTGCCATTGTATCAAATACATAAAGATATACTGTATTCTTCATTTTCTACTCCTCCACATTCATTTTATTGTTGCTATTTGTTATAGGTATCCACTACGAAAACTTAACTTCAGCTTGTTTGAAAATCTCGAATCTTCAACGAGTTATCAGGCAAGCTGAAGTTAATAGTTGAAGTTGGATATCTATACAGGATGGTATCAAACTCCATCTGGATTTATTGTATATTATCTTCACTGACAAATTCGGTCAGTGAAGATAATGGTCCATCAAATCTCTAAGAATTGCTGCCATAGCATCTTTAAAACTATTTGGTTCCAGCACCTTTATTGATTTACCATATTGAAGTAGAATATGAGTAACATAGGTATGTATTGACTTTTCATCCATTAAAAAATTCGCTCTGCATTCAGTTCGTTCTATAAGATGATACCCTAAAAACCAATGTGAGCAAAGGTCATTCAATGCTTCTGACTTACCCTCAATTACTAAAGTGCAAAATCCTACTTTGCTTTCCACATTCGGCAATAAGTTTTTTGTAAAAAACTCACGTGCTGAAAAAGCTTCAGGACGCTTAAACGTATTTTTAGTGCTTATAATATTTGCTATTCTATCTACCCTAAAGCTGCGAATTTCATTCCTAAGATGGCAAAATGCAATAGTATACCATTTATCGTTCCAGTAAAGCATCCCATAGGGGTCAACAACCCTATGCTTAGGATGCCCGTCATTACGTGCACAGTAATCAATTTCCACAGAGCATTCATTAGCAACAGCTTGCTCAATTTCCATTAATATAGGTTTGACAGCTGGATCACAAATACGGCTCACTACTTCAAATCCTACTAAATGCCGATTGAGAACTTCTTCTTGTTCTTGATTCGAGAACATCTTTAACTTTGATGTTGCACTATTTAGTGCTTCCATAAAAGGATATCCTGCTTCCATTGCAATATTGGCGGGATGCAAAAGTGATTTTTTCTCTTCAACGTCAAAAAATAGGGGTGTTCGAATAAAATTGTTAAGCAAACTATATCCCCCATTATGACCAGGCTCCGATATTATTGGCACTCCACTAACACACAATGCATCTATATAACGATAAACTGACCTTATGTTTATTTCTAACCTTTCGGATATTTGCTTTGCAGTTATTTTTCCACCTGAATTCAGCATCCATAAAATTGCTAGCATATTATCATTTTTTGGCATAATGCACCTCATTGCTGCGACATATTTTTCTCATATTTAAGTTATATAGAACACATTAAAAGTCTTATATTGTGCCGAGCAAAAGATCCAATCTTCACGGATTTTTGCGAAAGCAGAATGTTATAGACTTTTTGTGTTCTATCTATAGTATCCTACAAGTCCCAATGAGCCTTACCATATAATAGTATCATTCACCTACAGACATTATAAGAATGTTTTTGCCAAAGGATTATAATTGCATATATTACATATAAATTATAGCCCAACCGATAAAACCTCAGTTGGGCTATTTTCATACATATAAAAAGCTTAATTTCTACCGATTTACTATTCATCCCTGTTGTTTTCAAGCAATTCAAGAATTCTATCTAGCTTTCTATCCATAGCTTTAGTTCGTTTAAAAGAATGTAAACCCCTATAAATTAAATATATTATAGACCCCATTACTATAAAGTTTATTATAGTAAATATTAAAGTAGAAACATTAAAATCCATAATCTTGCTCCTTAATATAATTTTAATTTAACAAGCAGTATAATATAAATAATAGCACCATACTTTATACTGCACTAGTCATTTATAAGATTATTTACCATATCATAAAAATTATGTTAATCCATTAATGATTTATAGTGAGCTGCAGCTATAATTGAACACTAATTAGAGCTTATGGTAAAACGGCAGGATTATGGATTTTATCCATTTATGCAGAATACTACACCATTTACATAAATAAATGAAGTATGACAGAATATCTTTGTAATATTTAATGTTTATATAAAAAAAGTCATTAATTAACATTTATAAAGGTGTGTTGGTATGTCTAAATATAAGTACTTAATGTTTGAATCTATTATTGTTATTGTGCTATGTAGTATTAAACTTACTGTAGAATTACTTAGCAATAATACAAACTCCTTTTGATCGTTTTTTTGCATTTCAATAATTATATTATCAATTCTAACGCTTTGGGGTTGTATTATTGAGTTAAGAGCAAAAAAGTAATTTAGTAATGAAATGTTAATTATATTTTACGATCAAAGTGAAAGAATTAAGCCCTTCACTGTAGAGGATAAAAAGAAAATAGACGCATTCCTAAGGACAATAGATTCGTCATGGAAAAGTTATAGGCTGTGGTCCACGGGCTTAGCCGTAATTTATATTATATTAATTTATTTAAGATACTTCTCAAGTATTCCTTTAAGCGTCATATCAACATCCTTAATAGTCCACATCTTTTGAGCATCTATTGGTCCATCTGTTTCAACATAATATTCATCATCTGATAATTTCCATAATTCATATCCTGATTTTTTTCCGTCATCTTTCACAATAGTAATATGGTAGGTTTCTTTGCCTGTCACATCTGGTAATGTTTCTTTTATTATAACTCTATTAAGAGCAATTTTAATTTTACTAATATCCCCAATATTGGATATTAAGGCTGATATTTCTTTTTCATATTTATTATCTATACTATTCCAACTATATTCTTTTGTTAATTGAATAGATTCTTTTGAAGCATCTTCAATTGATTTGGATATACTCTGACACCCCATTAAAATTAAACAAAAGATGAATACTATAAGTACAAACTTATGTTTCATAATCATCCCCCCTTATATAATATTATAATAAATCATAAGTAACTGTACGCTTATTCTACTATGTATTATATAATTCAAATTTACAAATATTTATAACATATTGAATATATTGGTTCTCTAAACTTAAAATCCTTTAATTTTGTATCAATATGAGCTGTATGAGATTGAATTAACAGCTCTCATATGTGCTCTTCGAGACATGGTAAAGGAGGTACTGTTCCTGTGATTGCACTACTGATGAAAAAAAAATTAGAGTTTAAAATACTTATTTATCATATTAACATAGGCTTCCCTTGGTGGATAAAATAAAATATGAATTATGCATTATTTGTCGAATGAATACCAAAGACAAGTTTTACTTAAGTTAATATAATGTAGTAATTAATAAATTATGGTCTAAAATTCTAACCTCTAAATTTAGTTTAGAAATAAAGAATGATGTACTTATCAGCATATTATGACTAATCGTGATGTCTGAGTAACAGTATGCTGAAGAAAAATTCATAAGGAGGTTAGTGGTTATGCATATAATTTATTTGTTTTTTATAGCTGTTCTAAACAGCATAGATAATATGGGAATTGGTATAGCTTATAGTATATCCGGAAAGAAAGTACCGATTTTTAAAAATATATTAATATCATTAATGGCTTTTGCAGTTTCTTTTATCTCATCTCTGTCAGGTGGAGCAATATCTCACTTTCTAAATGAGAATACTTGTACAATCCTCAGTATGTCTATACTTATCTTAATGGGATCAAGAATGATTTATCATTCTTTTGATAAAAAAGATAATAATGACTTAAAAAAATACAATATAATCACTAATACAGAAGCGATTACAGTTGGCATTCTATTAGCACTTGATGACATAGGAAGCTCTGTTAGCTCAGGACTATTAGGATATGGACCAATTATGGTATCTTTACCATACTTTATAATCAGCTTTATAATCTTTTTCTTAGCAAATTACGGAACTAAATTTACCGCTAAGCTTAATATAGGGAGAAAAGCTACGATTATATCAGGTATTATGATGATATTAATGGGCATATTACAGCTTTTTGATTAACGCACTTAAATTTATATTGTTGCAAAAACTATATTTAGTTCACTCGATTGCACCTTCAAAACTGCATATTGTCCACAAGATAAAGGATAAGGCACTCTAATGACTTATCCTTTGATGTGTTTTATAAGAATAACTGCGTAATATCTACACTATAAATCGGAACTTGAGCAGAATAATACCTAATAAAACATGGTGATAAATTTTTCACCATACGGCACAGAATTCTTCCTGTAATCCCGAATTACTTTTTCTTTATAATAAAACTAATTCTTCTATTTTTGAAATAGCATCCATATTTATTTCCTTACCAAACTTTAATAGAACTTTTGATTCAGAAAAAGAATCGACTATAACATCGACATAATCATCATTGCGAAAATCAAAAAATCCTTTTATTAATCCTTTTCTGGAAGCCAATTCAATGAATACGCGCTTTCCACAAAAATAATTTCTATTTATTGAACAAATATCATCATGCGGAAAATTAGACAGTTTTGATACTTTCACTGACAAAATGTACTTTTTTCCAATCATTCCGTACACAGGCCTATTTTTAACCGACTTTTTGTAAAAAAGAAATTCTTCATCTTCTCCAATAATAAGAATATCAACTACCCCATCATTCCACCCATTTAGTTCAATATCATAATATTTTCCTGCATATTCACTACAATCAAATATTTTATCATCCTTAGTCTCGGTTTTCTTTATCTTTTTTGTATCATCTAAAAGTTCATCAACACTAATATCAAAAAGCTTTGATATTATTTTAAGGTTACTCACTTCTGGAACTCCACTATTTGCTTCCCATTTTGCAATAGCAGAACGAGATACGTTTAACTTTTCTGCCAGTGCTTCCTGTGTAATCCCTTTTTCATTTCTTAATAATTTAATTTTTTCTCCTAATGTCATGCGTACATCCTCTTTTCTTAGCTATTTATGAAAGTATACGGCGAAGGACATAAATAGTCCATATACGCACCGAAACTATACTGTTACTTGTCGTAACAATGCCTCCAATTCTCAAGTCTAATATCCAAGCTTTTCATGAATTAAAACAACTTCATATTCACAGCCTGTAGGTTTTCGATATAATACAGAAAAATTTCTACATATTCTCTGTGGGCTTTTACAGTCGTAGCATTTATCCCCCTTTACCGCACATGGAGTTTTTACTCCTAACCGTTTTGCATTAAGAGGTGCTGCTATATTTCTTGCTCTATCTAAAGCCTCCTCATAATTTGAAGCTATTTTATTTTCACCAATAATTAAATAAACTTTATCATGTCCAAAACTGATTGCAGACACACACTTCTTTATGAACTTTATGAAAGGGTGCATCAATAAAAATCTTTCGATACAGCCTCTGTGGCTTTATCAATAAAAGCAGCAATTTTACTTGGACTTTCCTTCATACCGCTATTGACCCACTTT
Organism: Bacillota bacterium; assembly: GCA_023417975.1. Lineage (GTDB taxonomy): Bacteria > Bacillota > Clostridia > Clostridiales > Clostridiaceae > JAEZDX01. Next base: position 6,778 of record JAEZDX010000640.1, on the reverse strand, counting down.
TCTATTACGGCTATGGTACCATATGCGGTAAATGTGTACCAATTTTCAAATAGTTTTTGATCAATATTTTTTTCTTCCTTCTTCCATTTCTCAATATTTAAATCATGACTGATATAAATAATACGTTCCAATAATTCTTTATTCCCGTTCACTGAAAATAATACTCCACATATATTGCTATTTGCTTTTATATACTTGCAAATTTCATATGATAGTTTTCCATAAGCTTCAAGGTTCAAAGTACGTTCTGCAACCTGTCTGATCTCTTCATATAACTCATCTTCAATATTTGAAAGAAGTTCAAACTGATTGGCATAATGTGAATAAAAAGTATTGCGATTGATATTTGCCTTCTTGCATATATCTGTCACTGTAACTTTGCTTATAGGACTCTCTTTCATAAGCTCCAGTAAACTGTTTTTTATTATCATCTTTGTATATCTCACTCGATGGTCTTCTTTTTCATTTACCATAATACCCTCCCTAAATAATTCATCAAACGAACAATACTTATCCGATTTGTAAGATATCGAACGTAATGTTATCGAACTGCCTGTTGATTAAGTAACACTGTATAATTATAATATATTTGAACGTTCAACTCAATTATAATTTAAAATGGAGGTAATACAATGGGAAATATAACAATAGTACCTGTATGGATTTTTCAAGATGTTTTAGTTCTAGTCATCGCAACATTAATGGTCTTCTATATACTTAAAAACGAAGAACGCCCAAAGATTGTATTAATGCAATTCATATGTTTTGTCTTTTTCTACGCTTCAGCCTTTGAAAATGTTGCGGCAACTATGGGAGTTGCTGGTAAAGAAGGTTTTTACTCATATGGGCACAGTATCCTTATGATATTCAATATACCATTAACTGTTCCAATTATTGAGTTTCTTATAGTTTACTCAACGTTGCGTGCTTTAAGGATGATCAATATACCGTCATGGTGCAAACCATTTATTGTTGGACTATTTGCTATGCTTTTTGACTTTTCCATGGATCCGGTGGCCATTAAACAGATTTTTCATACAGCGGAAGGAATTATCGGAAGATGGAGCTTTATTCCTTTTCCTGGTGAACCTTTAATATATGGTGAACCTGTCATGAATTTTACAGGATGGATTTATATAGGCGGGTACTGGACTGTATTCATATTAATCGGTGAATGGTGGCATAAAAAGAAAAACTATAGTAATCTAGTTGGCTATATATATCCGTTTTTAGCTGCAATTCTTTCACTAGCCTGTTTGGTTTCACCTTTATCCAACTTTTTTAATTATATGGGACCATTTTTCTCCAGAGCTTCAAATATGCAATGGGTAACTTTGATCGCTCTTTCTGTAATTTCAGTTGGAATTTTAGTGTTAGCTTTCGTCAAGTTCTGGGATGGTAAGGTCATTAGTTCTATGGATTACAAAAACGATTTTCCTATCATGTTTACATTCCTAGGTTTTCCTCTGGTTAATACCGTATTATGTATTATTGGGGGATACACGAATATACTATGGCTTGTTGTGCTAGCACAGGCGATATTATTGCTATCCTGGGGTGGAATTCGTATTTTGAGTAAAAAAGTTACTCACAAACAAATGAAGTATTCCCAACAAGTTAGATAAATGGGATAGGGCTACCGGAAACTCTCCGGCAGCCCTTTTCTCGCGTTGGCAAACTTCCTTGCTCCATTCATCTGTTTCCCATATAATGTTCTTAATTAATTTTCTAGTTATAAATAATCAAATTCATATTGTAATAAGTATTAATCTTACTTATTGAAATATCTATCACAATAACGCTCAATATATTTTATAGCATCATTAAATATTATTATTGGCTGGTTCATTCTGTCCAATAATATTCCCTTCATTGTCAGTAATAAAAGTACCTTTGGAAGAATCTAATATCACATATTGATTATTCCAAGGATCCATTACAACTGCACATTTTCCCATTTTTATATCAAAAGGTCCATATATAATTTTACCTCCTGCTCTTTCTATCTCTATTATTGCGTTAGTTACCGAATCTACTTTAATATCAATTTCTTGGATGTTACGCTCATTTTGAATAACAATTTCTGTTATTCCTTCACTCATTCCAAGACCTACTGCTGAATCTGATTTCCATATAACTCTCAATCCAAGACTATTGCTATAATATTCAATTCCCTGTCGTATGTCTGGAATATAAAGTTGTATAGAATCTATGTTTTTAAATAATGGTTGTTCTGATATGTCCATAAATACACTGCCTTTCATGCCTAATCAATTATTCTCAATAACTTACATGTGCGCACCAAATTATATTCTACTCATGTGCTGATGATAACGCTTCTAATTATTTTTGTTATCCCAATCTCCAACCAATGGACTATTTAGAATCCGATATTTACGATTTGAATTCCAAATAGAAATTAACTTGTTAAAATTCCTATCAGGTTCCAACATTAATTTTGCTAAATCATCAATTTCTATTAAATCATTGTCTGTTAGTACATCAAATTTACCATCTATATAACATGGCTGAAATTTATATGAAATTTCATCATTCATCAATGCATGAAAATCATAAAAAATTGCCCTTATAGCAGCTTTTAAAGAGTTTGTTCCCAATGCATCTGCATATACAAAATGTTTTCCATCAACTTTTCCGTTTCTGATATTTAACCATGTATCAGCCGCCCAATCAAATTGATTATTAGGAATATCAAATTGATTGAACCCTAATTCTTCATCATTGAAAAATGCATCTGCGTCAAATGTAATCCATCTATTTTCTCTTTCATTCCAGTATTGATTAATCCAATGGTCACCACTTTTATTTTCATAAAAATATGGTGCAAATCCTGCCCTTGAACGACAGGGTATCCCTTTTGCCTTTAAAATTGCAGACATTAATACAGATACATATCTACAAGTAACTACTAATTTATTTTCTACTGCTCTTTGTAAAATAAATCCTCTATCATCTAGTCGAAAGAGCTCAGCAGTCATTGCTACCGCCGTCAATAAAATATCATCTTCGCAACGTAATCTATACCATGGGTATTTTGTCATATCACCATATATCAATTTTTCATTTGCACCTGCGTTTCCTTGCTTTAAGGTTACACGATGAATAACCTGTGAACAAACTAATTTGCCAAGCTCTGAAATATCGTCCGGCAGGGTTTTAAAATATTCTTTATATAGTCCTGCAAACGAATAAGTGCCTACTTGTCTATAATGTTCAAGAATCTCTTCTACCATCCTTTTTTACTCCTTACTATTTTATTTAACATCCGAATGTTCAACTTCAGAATATCATGATCCCCAGAACATTTCATGATAATCACTGCTTTGTTTTGTCAGCTCATTTCTATGTACACTATACATAATGAAGCAATAAGTTAAATAAATTACATTTTATATGATATAATAAGACAAATATTAGCAAACAAAAACAGAAGGTTTTTTGCCATTATTATAATATAATCACATCAGGGGGGATTAATATGGATTGGATAAATGGCTTGCAGAGAGCTATCAACTATATTGAGGCAAATATTTTAGAAGACCTTGATTATGAAAATATTGCAAAGTATGCATACTCTTCAAGCTTTTACTTTCAGCGAACATTCAGTTTGCTTACTGGAATGACAGTTGGTGAATATATCAGAAATAGGCGCTTGACACTTGCAGGAATTGAATTATCAATGCAAAAATCTAAAATAATTGATATTTCTTCAAAATATGGTTATGACACTCCTGAAAGCTTCTCAAGAGCCTTTACTCGATTTCATGGAATAACTCCCTCTGCTGCTCGAGAATCGGGAGTAAATTTAAAATCATTTAGTCGTCTGTCAATAAAAATTACTTTTGAAGGCGGAGATACTATAGATTACAGAATTGAAAAAACAGAAGCTTTTAGAGTAGCAGCAAAAGTCAAAAGTTTTTCTACAGATGATAATATTAACAAAGTAGAGATTCCTGATTTTTGGTCAACTTGTTTTGCCGATGGCTCTATAAGGAATCTTCTACAATTTGCTAAGGACACTCCTTCTGTTACTGGTGATGGCATACTTGGAATTTGCAATAGTTCTCTTAATAGTAATGAACATTTTAATTATGCAATAGGCGTAGAGACTAATGAAAATGAAGTGCCAAACGGATACACAATTATTACTATTCCTTCGGCAACATGGGCAGTATTCAAATGTATTGGTTCTATGCCTAAATCTATCCAACATATGTGGAAGAGAATATATAGTGAGTTTTTTCCACAATCTGATTATGAACCTGCACAAGGTATAGATTTTGAGTATTATACACAAGGTGATAACAGCAAAGATAATTATATTAGCGAGATTTGGTTGCCAGTAATTAAAAAAAATACTAAAAGTTCCTTCTAGCTATAAACAATTAATAACTATGTTCATAGCTAGAAGGAACCGTATCAATAACCAATTATTTTTGAATTTTGAATTTTTGAATCAATTTATTTAGCTCATCTGCCAATAACAGCTGCTCTTGTGCCGCTTTTGAAACCTCTTCTACTGCAATTGTAGTCTCATTAATGCTATTTAAAATACCTTCCGAATTTACTGAGGTTAGCTGTGCTGTTGCAGATACATTTTCTATTGCTGAACTTGTCTGCTCTATGGAACTTTGTATCAGTTGCGTTTCTATGGCAATTTCAGCAGACATTTCTTTAATAAATTTAGCGTCATTTTCATATTTCTGTGCATTTTCCAAGAAAATTTCGTAATCGGGATTTACATTATTATCAATAAAGTTCAGTATATCCTGAGCATTATTAGTGAGATTATAAAATGCCACTCGTACTTCATCAATAACCTTTTGTATATTTGACACATTTATGGCGGACTGCTCGGCAAGTTTTCGAATTTCATCTGAAACAACTGAAAAGCCCTTTCCCAATTCTCCCGCTCTGGCTGATTCTATAGCTGCATTTAACGCAAGTAAATTTGTTCTTGATGATATTTCTGCTATTGAATCTGCCATTACTTTTATATCAGTAACAACCTTTCCATCTTCAATAGCTTTTATTATACTTGATTGTTTTTCTTTGTATAAATCTTTGGCAACCTTTATTGCCTTCAAGCTTGTGTTCTTTATTTCCGCCGCTCTTTGTTCCGTTTCTTTCGAGGTTAAATCTCCATTAGCTGCCTTGTCTGAAAGCTCACTTGCATTGGTATTTATTTTTTCAATAGCTTCATTTACTTCAAATGTTGTAGCTGTCAGTTCCTCTGTTCCTTTCCATATTTCTTTTGTAGATTTATTTATATTCTCCATTTTAACAGAAATTTCTTCAATAGTAGCACTTAATTCTTCACTTGAATTACTGAGATTTTGTGAACTAGAAATTATTGCTCCTATTAATTTTCTAGTATTTTCTCCTGCTTTATTTAAGGCAAGGGCAAGTTTTCCTATTTCATCTTTAGATTGTACCTCTATTGATTTACTTAAATCACCATTACCAAGCGCATCTGCAAAAACCAATACTTTCTTTATTCCTTTAGATAAAGATATTGATATTAATAAACCTAATAAAATAGCTAAACCTAAACCGATTAAAACTATAGAGGTCATTATAATAATTGAATTTTTGGCTATAGCGTTATTGGAATTGTTAGCCTCTTCCGCTTCTTTTATATTTGAATTCGTCATATCATTCAATACTTGTGCTGTTTTTGACCAAATGTCATCAACATTTGTCAAATATACTTGTGCTTCCTCATAATTACCTGCTTCAACAAGTTCAAGAAAATTATCACGTACCATCATAAAACTTTGATGATAATTATCGAATTGCTCAAGCATCCTTTTCTCTTTTTCATTTGAACCGTGAGCTTTAAAATCTGATGATAAGGACATCTCTTCCTTTGACAGATTTTTAATTTCATCTTCCTTTTGCTTTATAATATCTTGATCTTTTGTAATCAGAAGAGTTTGCAAGTCTGTATGTATTTGCAAAAAGTTTTCTTTTAATATGCCTAATTTTCTTACATGCAATAAATTATCCTCATACATGGCTTTAGAATTCGAGCTCATTTTCATAATATCAAATACCGCTTTTATTCCAATTGATCCCAACATTAATGCAATTAAGAGAAAGCCTATAATAAGTTTTTGTCCAATTTTTAAATTTTTAAATATTTTCATAAATACCCTCCTCAACTCAGTTAAAATAAACACCAGTAAAAATTATTTAGCTGTCTCATTGCCTTACTGATGAAATCTAACGGACATAATGCACCAATCAATTTAAATTATAAATAAGTATTATGTAGATATTATGTAATTTGAAATCCTTACCTTAATTTTCAACCTTCTGCTCTCAAAGAAGCATATTCTCTGCTGTTTCTCTCACAATAAAACCTCCCGCCCGATTACTGTATCAAAGTAATCAGACGGGAGGCTAATTTGCATGACGGTATGTGTTCCGGCGCTTAGAAGTAGAAATATTAAAATCCATAATCATACTCCTAAATATAATTTTATTCTTTACCAGAGCTTCCAAGAAGCTCTAATGGCTCTTTTTTCAGATTAATACTTATCATTATGACAGAAATAATTAATCCAACAAAAGTGATGAGCACTGCTGCCCCAATGGATACTTCTACGCTAGTCCCCAAATCATATTCCATACCCTTTGTTCCTTTTGTTATATCACTTGTTTCTTCCATACCTGTGTTTACAACTGCACTTCCATAACGAGTATTATAATAAGATTTGTATTGAGCACTTTGGGCAATTTCTTTTGTCAATAC